>PWXL01000034.1 GCA_003561145.1 Candidatus Atribacteria bacterium | reverse complement strand
TTTCAGTCGTCGCAGTCGTGCTGTGGGTATGTGTGTTAACAGGCAGTGTTGTTGTCCATATATCCACAGCATGTTTGAGGTGGAGTAAAGTGAGGGATCTTCATGCGGTGAGAGGTAAGAAACAGGAGTGGCTCTTTTATATTTCCATGTTATAATTATTTCGGCAAATACCTTGGAAAAGGGTGAGTATTTATGCCTATTTTAACAGCCTTTACAGCAGTAGCTATGCACGAGGCAAAATATAAAATACTTGAAGATGGTACATTTTTTGGAGAGATACCTTCCTGCCCCGGTGTATGGGCAAACGAAAAAACCTTAGAAAAGTGTCGCGATGTATTGAGGGAAGTTCTTGAAGAGTGGATAGTCTTGAAACTTCGCGAGGGAGACCAACTTCCTTCAATTGGGGGAATTGATCTTAATATAGTGACAGCCGAAGCATGAAGTCCATAAGCAGACGGGAATTGATTCGTCGTTTCAAAACATTAGGTTTTACAGGTCCCTTTGCAGGTGGTCGCCACTCTTTCATGTACCGTGGTCAATTGAAATTGCGAATACCAAATCCCCACAAAGGAGATATAAGTATTTCACTGCTTAAGGAAATTTTAAGACAGACAGGGATTTCGGAAAATGAATGGGACAGAAGCTCAAACAGCAGATAAGCTAAAAGCCCTCATTGGTTTTTCCTTGAGGAAATGAAGAAAAAAGTGCCGGTTGAGAAGGTCTTTTTGTTCGGCTCTCATGCAAGAGGCACTGCAGGGCCTTACAGAGATATAGATCTAAGAGGGTTGGAGGGTCTTGAAAAGCCACTTTTTTGAAAAGATGGGGAATGGGGGAAGGCCGTGATTTGGATAAGGGCCGTGAGTCGGGAGACGTAAGACGGGTGGAATTGTGAGACGGGAGAAGTAAGACGTAAGACGGAGGGGGTCATGACTGATGACTCTCCTTGAGGGATTTCAAAGGCCGTTCTGATCATATGCGTGGACAAAAGGGATAGCAGCATTGATGTAGTAACTGATATCAACTCCTTTGTCCCGGTGTATGAGTATCGGTCAGGAAGCAATGAAAAAGAGAACGGTTTCGCTATTGGATCCCATCCGGATGCCCTGGCCCTGGCTACCGGGCAGGATCACTTGATCGATGAGGTATCGATTGCAAACTTTTTGACCTACAAGACAGTCACCTTTCCCTACACCATGTACCGTAACATTCGCCAGCTGCCTCCCGCATCATCTGTTCGGTACGATCAGGCCGGAAATACATCTGTTGATTCCTACTGGGTCCCTGCGGAGAAACCCTGTTCCATGAATTTCAAAAAGACCGCAGAGAAACTTCGGGAAATTCTCCAGACCAACGTAAAACGAATATCAGACAGACAAAAAACATTAGGAATGATGTTGAGCGTCGGTGAAGATTCCCGGGCCATCGCGACCATGATTCCTCAACCGGTTAATGTGGAGACTGTGACCTTTGTTGATTCTCTCAACCGAGAAGCACGGATTGCAGAACAAGCGTGCAAGATCCTTGGATTTTCCTGGAAACCCGCTATACGGTCACCGACTCATTATCTCGATCATGCCGCATCCTCGATTAGATTGAGCGAATCACATAATTTTTTCTTTCACGCTCATGCCAATAGTTTTGAAACGCTATTTCCAAAACGTGCAAGAATTCTTGGTGGTTTGGGCGCAGATGCGTTTTTCAAGGGAGCCCGCATCCAAGGGTACAGAAAAGCGGGTATCATGCTCAAGAAAGACCCGCGGAAATGGCAGTATATGCCGGGTAAGCGGAGTGAATATGTTTCAAGTGAGCCATCAGGGGAAGTGCACGAACGCCGTATCAAAAGGAACTCAGAAATCTCGACATTGCGGCCACAAACCTGTGCGGAATGGCACTGTTTGCATCCAGTACATATGAACACCAATCTCACCAGTGAAATGATCAACCGCCGGCTTTTCCCGAGCTACGAACCGTTTTGTGATGCGCACGTGGTCAAGCTCTCGAGTGCAATACCGCAGCATTGGCAAACCAACCGCAGGCTGTACCATGCGGCCATGAAACCGGTATTTAAGAATACATGGTCCATAACCCATGGGAAAGGTTTTTATCCTTATTATGGATTGATGGTGAATGCACCATTACTTGTTATCCGAGCGGTCCAGGCAAGGTTAAGGAAATATCTCAAAAAGGTGGGGATTATCCGAAACTTGAAAACCATGGACCATGGCCGGTATGGGATGATGTGGTCACTGCCTTGACCCACCCAATCAATTGGCTAAAATTATTTTAATTAAGGGCAAATCCTATGACCAAAAGATATAGAATAAAGTAGAGAGGGGGTAATTGACAATTACTGCAGGAAAAATGATTAATCAGTTATTAAGATATGTCGGCTTAAGGCTTGTCCGGCATCAATCAGCTGATAGACTCCGAAAAGATATGCGCGGAATTACTAATAACCCCATTGAGGCCTCATATCGCGCTGGCCTTCGTGAGTTTATTATAGAAATTCCACTATCTGCTTGTCGCCGTGGCTCATTAGCATTTCCCCTTATACAAGGAGCTGGTGATCCATTCATAGAAACATTATTGGCATACATGCGTGGTACGTGTAAATCGTATGATGATTCGCCGCTTCAAATATTCTTCGAACATTGGAAACCTGCAAATGCAGCGGAAGCCTTGTGTTTAAATCCTGAAGAGGTTTGTGATGAACTTTGTAATTTGCCCCCTATTGTTTTATTTCCTTGGTGGAACCAGACGCCAAAAGAAATCATGCATGCTCAAAAGATTTATTGTGCAAGTGAATGCCGACAGTTCGGAATTCCAGAATGTGACATCAATTCGGACTCTTTTCGGCGTTTACACTATAAACGCCTTATAGATATCTATAATAAAATCAAAATTCATGGTTTCAAAGGGATCAATCAAAACGGACATGACATAACAGGGGAGATGCTGATACATGGCGAAAATATTCGGTTTGTACTCAGAGGTGGGCAACATCGAACTTCAGTACTTGCAGCAATTGGGTATCATAATATTCCTTTACGTGTAAGGTTAATTGTTCGTCGAGAAGACTACAGGTTTTGGCCCTATGTAAGGGATGGTTTATTCACTACTGATCAGGCTCTTTTCGTTTTTGATCGAGTCTTCAGTGGAAAACAACCCCAATGCTTCTCAAAATATATTTCATAACCGCGGCTTCAAGCGTTTGTTGGGGGTTAGAGTGTCTTGAATCATCAGTTTTTCCAGCTCTCCTGGGAATTGGACATACACAATGGGTGAAAAAGTGACAGTAAGGTCACCCAATCAAGTACGCTCCCAATCACTGGATCAAGGCTGTAACTGAAGTTTCAAACCGCCATGCAGCCATCATCAAAGAGATGGAAGATGCGGTTTTTCCGTGGACAGCACAGAAAAAAATGCATAAAAAGGTATTGTCCGAGATGAAACAGTATGCATCTCATTGGGAACGATTACCCCCGGAAATCCGGGATACAGTGGAGGAGATGCTGATCAGCCAGACCATCATGGCCAGGATATTTTCGCAACCAGAACGGATTGCTTCCGTCAAAAGGGTGCTGCGGGAGGAACTGAGTCGGGATACTTTGAGGTACTTACAGTGGACTCTCGACCATCCCTGGTATATGAGCGGATTTTATGTCCTTGAAAAGGAAGGACCCCACGTATTACGTATTCTCGACTACCATGACGGAGAGGAGTACCTTCTCTATTCGCAGGGAACCGAAGATATATGGACAAATGGTAAAAATAACTTCTACACCCTCCTCTTTTTTAACGGGGAGTGTCTACAGACTTACGGGGGGATATTTTACCTCAACTGGGCTTCCTGGGGGGATTTTTTGTATTTTGCCCAGCGTCAGGACCGATACGCCTTCGAACAAGGCGGGTTGCATGCCGCGATAACGGCTCATCCGGTTGAGTGGGCCGCGCTGTATTCATGGGCGGAACTCCCGCAGGTTGTACATCGGGGGGAAATGATGGAATGTTGCCGTTCGGAGGTGAGGGCAGCGCAATTTTCCACGGACCGTCTACCCCATGGAGCGCAGGTCGATGAAGCCGGGGGGAATATCCGTGTGCTATTATACCCGGAAGACCCCATGTTCGGCCCCCGGGTGATTTGGGAAAGACGGAAGAAGCGGTTATACTTGTCCGCCATGACGTTAAAAAAATACGATTTGGGCAGGGAGTTGTTGAGAGATATCGCTGATTTTCCCGAAGAGCCTGATGAAATTTATTCCTCGATGATGACCGCTGCGGCCAACGAGATCCTGGGACCGGATGAGTTTTCCAGGTTGGATTCGAGTTTCAAAGAGGATAAGGAGCTCGAACCGAGTGACCAGATCGAACTCAACCGTATGAATGATTTGATCAAGCGGCTGAACGCCGCTCATAATACCGGTCGCGAGGTTTCTTCACAAGAGCTGGCTAACGAAACCGGGTTGAGTGAGGAAGTGGTGGTCCAGATGCGGGATCAGATAGAGAAAATCATGGAGGAGAGCGCCACGGTGCGAGAAGGTTTTTTGGGGTTCTCGCCGGCCCAAATGCACGATCTCATGCACAACACAATCGACAATATCCCCTTTATCGTGGAAATTCGTCCTGACAGGATCGAACCGGAGGACGTAAAAACTAGTTTGTGGATCACCCTTGCCCTGGATCTTCTGCGCACGGTAAAGGAAGAGGGGAGTACGCTCAAGGCCACCGACAGGGGGAATCTCCCCCGCAGGGTGGTCGACCACCTGTTCCAAAAGGAACTCGACATAAGGGAGGCTGGGGGAGAATGGGTTGCCAAAGAGCTGAGAAAGATTGTGAAAGTCCGTGGGGAACGGGACACCCATACTGTTCATGTCGTGAGAACCCTCCTGCAGATGGCAGGGTACCTGGAAGAGGTGCCCGGGGCTTTCACACTCACGGAAAAATCTCAACCCCTTCCCTCCGGCTCTCAGTTAAAGAATATGTACATCGATATTCTGAATCGTGCTTCCCAAAAATACATTTTGAAATACACGAAAAAGTTGCCGGCATTGCCTGTTTTGCAACAGGCCCTGCCCTTTATCCTCTATGGTCTCAGCCGTGAACCGGAAGGCCGTTTCACGGCGCGGCGTTTGGCTGAAATCATCCATAATGCGTTTCCGAAAATGGAAGAATACTATGCAGAAGGGGATGAGATATTCCCTTACCTCGAACATCTCGAGCTCTTAGCCGAATCCCAGGTTATCCGTGATTTTGCCCTCCCGCTTGGATTAGTGAGATTTCTCGGGGGCACAAATAAGTCGAGGATTATAGAGCTCACTCCTCTATTCCGTAAGCTTTTCCAGTGGAAAGACCCACATGGAGCACAATGAGAAAAGAAATAAGGCACATAAGGTGTACAGTGAGGTCCCCTATATGAAGAAATACCTGGTTACCGGTTGTTCCGGATTTATTGGGAGCTTTGTCGCAGACCTCCTCCTGCGGCAAGGGCATACAGTCGTGGGAGTGGACAATATGAATGACTACTACGATGTAGATTTGAAGAAGTATCGCTTAGCTCGGTTGAAAGAACGTGAGGGGTTTCGTCTTGTGCGGGGAGATATCGAAAAAAGGGAGACTGTTGGTGATGTGTTTGACTGCCTTGGCCCTTTTGGCGCGGTGGTGAACCTCGCCGCAAGAGCAGGGGTACTGCGAGCCTGCATAATCCTGAGCGCTATGTGGCAACCAACGTTTCAGGGACGCTCGATCTCCTCGATATGTGCCGTGATTTCGGAGTGCGGAAGTTTATTTTAGCTTCGACTTCATCGCTCTATGCCGGGCAGAAGATGCCTTTTCACGAAAACCTCCCGGTCAACACACCCATCTCCCCCTATGCCGCGAGCAAAAAGGGAGCCGAAGTTTTCGCCTATACCTACCATTATCTCTACGGAATCGATGTCGCGGTGGTGAGGTACTTTACCGTGTACGGCCCGGCCGGACGGCCGGATATGAGCATATTCCGCTTTATCAAGTGGATAGAGGAGAGCCAGCTGGTGGTGGTGTACGGAGACGGAACCCAGAGCCGGGACTTTACCTATGTCGAGGACATCGCACGGGGAACGGTGAACGCGTTGTCGGTCACAGGGTATGAGATCATAAACCTTGGTTCCGATGACCCCCATTCCCTGAACGAAGTGATCGAACGGATAGAACAATTGACCGGGAAAAAGGCGAATATCGAGTTCCGTGATTTTGAAAAGACCGATATCAAGGCCACCTGGGCTGATATCAGAAAGGCTGAAGAGTTATTGGGTTGGCAACCGCAGATCAGCCTGGATGAGGGACTTCGGCGGTCGGTGGAATGGAATCGGGAGTGGGCAATAGTGATTGAGGAGTAAGGAAAAGACGGAGAGAAATATTCCGTGATAAAAAAACCGGGGAAAATACCTCGATATCCTCACCACGGTCGTCAAGAGATACCACTGGCTTGTGCATGCTTTCTGCCTGATGGATAACAACTCCCATCTCTCTTTCGTTGGTTCCTGCTTCATGAAAACCGTGCTCAGGAGGGAATGGTCTGCAGCCGGCTAAAGGTAAGGCAAGAAACAATTTCAATGACTGGAAAAACGGATAGAGAGATGGTATGATGTGACAAAGTTTTATAGAATACATTTTCCCTGTTGGTGGAAGAATCCTGGAGGGTGTCCTGGACGATGAATGAAAAGAATGAGAAGGTCCAAATGGAAGAAGAAATCTCCCTCATGGACCTTTATGATGTTTTGGTCCGTAGAAAAATGCTCATTTTCGTGGTGATCATCCTGGCCGTGCTGGTGAGCGGTGGCGGAGTTATGTTCATGAGGAGCAGGACCGCCAGTGTATATGAAGCGACAGCCACTGTCATGGTTTCGCCTCTCACTCCTCCGCCATTACGAGGTGAAACAGCCTATTCGGTTCTGTTGGATTATTTATCTCAATATCTTCAATTAACTAAGGATACATATCTTTCCCAGGTAAAAAACCCCCAGGTGGTTGTCCGCGTTATTGACACATTGGGTATCGAACCATATAACGAGAACGGTGAGCGGTTGGAAGGGAACATGAAGGCGGAATTTGTGAACGGGACCAATATCATGGAACTCAAGGTTCAAGACCCGGACCCAGAGCGAGCGGCCATGATAGCCAATGCCTGGGCTGTGGAATTTACCGAGTTTATTTCCGACATGATCGAAGAACAAATGGAGAAATCTATAGTCTTTATTGAAAGCCAGGCTCAGGAAGGACAAGAGCAAATGGAAGAGGCCATGGAAGCCTTGCAGGTGTTTTTATCCCAGCCTCCCAGTATCGGCGAACTCCAGCAGGAAATCGACACCAAGACGAGACTCTTGACCGGCTACAAGAAGGACCTGGTGGAACTCGACGTGCAGTTACAGACCTGGCAGGCGGCCCGTGAGAGGCATCGCAGACAGGTTGATGAGGAAACCCTGGATCAGTACATCGCCATCCTGGCCGCCCAGCCCAGGAACGTCGGCGAACTCCAGCAGGAAATCGACACCAAGACGAGACTCTTGACCGGCTACAAGAAGGACCTGGTGGGACTCGACGTGCAGGAAGAGCGAGTGAGAACTTCACTTGTGAGAATCGAGAAAATTTTGGATACAGAGACGCTATTTTTAGAGGTCAGAAGATCTTTAGTCGATGACCCCGCCTTACCCGGATTTGTGGCAGGTGGGCAAGATATCTCAGATTTAGCCGGGTTGAGCATGTATAGCCAGGAAATTAACCAGAACTACCTGCAGCTGGTAAGTCTTCTCCACGGATCTGAAATACTTTTAGAGAATATACTCACTTCTCAAAAAGCAATCACGGAAAAAGTTGAATTCATCCAGAACGAGATCAACGTTCTTCAAGTTCTATTGCTTGAAAGGCAAATCGCTCTAATAAAGCTTCCCCGCTGCAAGCAGCGGGGTATTCACTCAAAAAGAT
>PWXL01000236.1 GCA_003561145.1 Candidatus Atribacteria bacterium | reverse complement strand
CCTTCTACTCTTCTACCCTGTCTACGCATAATCAAAAATCGATGCCCGGGATCCTTGGTGGGCCGGTGGGTGCTGCCGGATCAGCCGGAGAGACCCCTAAAAATACCGGAGCCAGGTACTGGGTGAGGAATATCACCGCTAATAAGACACCACAGAGTGCGCCAAACACCCGCAATGAGAGGACAAATGAATGATCTCTCTTCGGCAAAAATGTGGTCCAGATATAAAAAAGCCCGCCTAAGGCCATCATCCAAAAACCAATGGTAAAGAGAGCCGGTGTATAAGGCTGGCCCATGAACACAATACCCACCAAAGCCACGATAATGGATGTTGTATCGATCCACTGTTGTGCTTTAACAGTGAGGAAAATGCGAAATTTCCCTTCCTGTGTAGAGACTATGTTTTTGCTCATACCAATACAGCCCCCCCGGTATTCTTAAGAAACAATTTAATATGATCCTGTTCCAGTTCTATCCATACCTTATCCTGTTCCTTAACAGAATAATGAAAGGGAACCATTACCCTGAGATTTATACCTTGTGCAAGGCTTACGTGAACGACAATTTCCTTTCCCTCAGGGTCAATAAATTCAACCGTGCCTGGTACCAGGAACTCGTTTTCTTTGCTGGCCCCATCTATATATAACTTGATATGCCGGGGGCGGATACCCATTACCATCTTTGTTTTGCCCAGGCCACTCCCCTGGGTACCACTTTCCGTTTTATCCAACAATTCTTTCTGCAATCTCAGTTTCACCGAGTTTGCCCGAAGGAAGTATTCATCTCCTTCCTGTATCAGCTCACACTCCAAAAAGTTCATAGGAGGAGTACCGACAAAATCGGCGACATACTGGGTCAGGGGTTTGTGGAAAATCTCTTCAGGAGTACCTATTTGTACGATTTCACCCTGGCTCATAATGGCGATCCGATCGGAAAGCCCCATGGCCTCAAGCTGGTCGTGGGTGACAAAGACCATGGACCGCCCCAATTTTTCATGTAAGTGCTTGATATCAGCCCGCATTTTGACCCGCATACTGGCATCCAAATGAGAGAGCGGTTCATCAAAGAGGTAGACTTCAGGGTCACGGATAACCGCCTTTCCGATGGAGACCATCTGGCCCTGGGCAGGATGGATATCCCGGGGATACTGGTAGAGCACATCATCCAAGCCAAGGATGGAGCTGATTTCCGCTACCTTCTTTTTGATTTGATCCACCGGCATTTTTTGCGCTTTCAAGGGAAAGGCAAGATTTTCCCACACATTGATGTAGGGATACAGGGCAATGAACTGGAACACCATGGCGATATTGCGCTCGGCGGCACTAAGATCATTGACTCTTTTTCCATCGATGAAGACATCCCCCTCGGTCGGTGTTTCCAGCCCTGCGATGATCCGCAGCGTCGTCGTTTTCCCGCAGCCGGAAGGTCCCAACAGAGATAGAAGTTCTCCTTCTTCCACTTCGACATTGATGTTATCAAGAGCGGTAAAATCTCCGAATTTTTTGGTAATATTTTTCAGTTCGACTCGATGCATGTTTTACGCACTCACTTTCTTACCGTACCAAAGGTTAAACCACGTAAGAGAAAGCCCTGTGCCACAAAAGCGAGTATGATAGCAGGTACGACATATATTGCTTCAACTGAAGCAAGCAACCCCCAGTCCACCCCGCGCTCGCCCCGTAGTGCGGTGGAGAGTGCCACCGGGACCGTGCGGGTCTCCCGCCCTGTGAGCATCAGGGCAAATAAAAATTCATTCCACACAAAAATCAACGATATTATAAAAGTTGCGGCAATCCCCACCCAGACCTGGGGAAGGGCTGTTTTATAAAACGCCCTGAAACGGGAAGACCCGTCCACACGTGCCGCCTCCTCGATTTCATAGGGTATATCGTCGAAAAAGCTCTTCATCATCCAGATGGCAAGCGGAATACTGAACGCGGTATACAACAGCGTCATTCCCCAGTAGGTGTTCATCATGCCCAGTGTCCGGTACATGAGATACAGCGGAACAACCACCGCGATGGGTGGAAGCATCCGGTTGGAGAGAATATAGAACATGAGAAAACCTTTATTGCGCATGGGAAAACGTGATATCGCATATGCCGCGAAAGTCCCCAGTGCCAGGGCCAGGGCGACGCTGAAAAGAGAGAGAAAAATACTGTTGAAGAAAAAACGGGCAAAGGGGGTGGCTTCCAAAGCAAACTCTCCCGGTGCCACGGTTACTCTCCTGAAAAAAAGGCGAAAGAAATGGTCCAGGGTTGGAGAAAATACAAACCTTGGAGTAGTCGTCACAATATCAACCCGGGGTTTAAAGGATGTTAAAAAAACCCACAACACCGGGAAAAAATATATGAAGCTCGCAACAATAGCCACATACGGCTTGATGATTTTCCAAGTTCCACCACGTTTGTTGTTCATATGTTTACCCCCTTGCCCCCTCCTGCCGCATGGATAGCCGCAGATACAGGTTGGTGAGTACAATCACCACGATAAGCATAATATAGGCCACAGCCGAAGACCTACCGGTGTGCCAGTGCTGGAAAGCCACACGGTAGAGTGTAATGGCCAAGGTTTCAGTAGCCAATCCCGGCCCTCCGCCGGTCATGACCCAGATAGTATCAAAGAGGCGGAAGGATTCCATGGTGCGTAAAAGGAGCGCCAGGATGAGGAGTGGTTTTATCTGGGGAAGAATGATGTTCCGGAAGCGTTGCCACCAGCTTGCCCGGTCGATACTACTCATTTCCAGGAGATGCTGGGGAATGGATAACAATCCTGCGAGTGTAAACAGCATCACGAAGGGAGACCACATCCAGGTATCAACGAGAACCAATGAGTACAAGGCAACAGATGGATCAATAATCCATCCAATATCTACATTAAAAAGAGTCCTGGTTAAATAAGGGATAATGCCGAAACTCGGGTCATACATGAAACGGAAAAAGGCACCAACTGCAACCGGCGCCATCATCATGGGGCTCAGCATGAGCGCCATGAAGAATTTCTTTCCTTTAAAGTTGTCATACATGAGGAAGGCGAGTCCAACCCCCAGCACAAGCTGCAGTCCGACCGCGAGAGCCACAAAACGCATCGAGGTTGCAAACCGTGCCCAGATATATGGATCCCGGATGATTTCGTTATAATGCTGAAACCCCACGAAGCGGGGAGGAACCGGGCGCAGAACGGAATAATCGTAAAAACTCAACCCCAATGACCACAGCAGCGGAAAAAGAAACATGCCCAAGAGAATTATGATACAGGGGGCGACCATAATCGTAGCCAGCCGCCGGTCAAAAATTCTTTTCCATCGACTCCCTTTTTCCATCATCTCACCCCAATCATCATTCATGCATAAACTGGCAGGGCTTTTCAGCCCTGCCAGTTTGCACCGTAACAAGAATTATTCAGCCAAATACCCCCAGCGCACCAGGATATCGGTATGAACCTTTGCGACATGATCAAGCGCTTCGCGCGGTTCTCTCTCACCCAGTACGGCTTCGTGCATGGTTTCCTGGAACACGGTAAGCATTTCAAAGAAGGTCGGTTCCTTCCAGAAATCAAGCTGCCAGTCCAAGGTGTCGGCAAACGCGCGGTGATAGGGTTTCATTTCTATGAACTCTTCACTATACACAACCTCTTCCACGCAGCCCAGTCCGCCGAGTTCGGCAAAGCGGATCGCGTTTTCCGGCAGGTACCACCACTTGATGAATGCAATGACTTCATCGATATGCTCAGTTGCTGAACCTATTACCCAAGGCTGTCCACCGATATTGAAGGTGCGGTTGAATTCACCGTCTGTATCAATGTGGCCGGGAGGTAAAACGGTCATCAGGTCGTCAGCCACCACTGACTGTTCCGGATCATAGAGCATTTCGGAGATCACAATCCAGTTGATGCCAAAAGCGACGAGTCCCGCAGCCAAAGCTTCGTTGACGTCATCGAGATCATAGTTTACAGCAGCAGGCGGCTGGTAATCGAGCAGGCTGATATAGAACTCGAAAGCCTCTACATTGAGATCGCTGTTGAGCACGTTTTGCACTCGCTTGGTTTCACGGTCCCAGATATCCCCACCCCTACCGTAGACGTGGGGGAAGAATCCCATGGCCAACATGTCGTAACCTTTACTGTACTGGAAAGCTCCGCCGTAGAAGGGGCTGTCCAGGACTTCACCGGCAAGAGTTTCGCCCGCATCACGGGTGAAGAACTCGAGGACGTCGACGAAATCATACCAGGTCAGGTCGACAAAGTCCTCGTACTCCACCGGGAGTTCCCAGCCGTACTGTTCATAAAAGGCTTCCCGCTCTTCTGGATGGGAAAGGAGATCATAGCGCGCGTGCATACCCTTGGTGTCTGCTACCGCGGGGAAACCCCAGTAATGACGGCTGCCATCGGGATAGGATCCATAGGCGGAAAGGAGAACCGGGTGCATACTGTCCATGATTTCCTGTAATTCAGGGTCTTCTTCCAGAACGGGGTTCAAGTAATAGATATACCCGTTGACGGCAAGATCCCCCAGCCATTGGCTATCTGAAATGAATACGTCGTATACCGGCTCTCCCGCAACCAGCGCGGTCATGAGCCTTTCATAATACACACCCCAGGGAAAGAAATCAAACTCGAGCCGTACTGGATAACCCAACACTTCTTCAGCATAAGGAGTGAAATCGGCTGCGATGTCACGGATAGCCCAGTTGGGAGCCCAGTCAGGTCCGCTCACGGTAAGCACCACTTCATCCTGGGCCGCTGCCAACCCACCCATAACACCGATAACAAGCACAAACGCCATCATATACGCAAGTACCTTCATTTTTCCAACCTCCATCGTTAAAAATGATTTGGCCGTCGAACTGAGTGTACACGTAACTTACTTCACCGCTAACTTTCCTCTCAAAGGAATATATCACCCCCTCTCCCAATAAAGAATTGTCACATCAATACTTCTTCGGTCACAGGGTTTATAACATGCAGCCTTTCTTTAGGGAAATACACGGTTACCTTTTCGTCACTGTGTAGAGTAGCCTTTCCAATATCACCTACAATCACCATTTTCCATATGATGTCTCCGTTACTCAGGCTCACCAGGGAATAGTCTCCATACCCTTCCACCGCGTATACCTCGGCATGCAATGATACTGCTTCTCCTGCAGGTTTTTCCAGGGTGAGCTCTTCCGGCCGAATACCAAGCAGTACCTCTCCTGAAGGGCTCACACGGCTTGTACCCGTATTTTTTTTGGTGATCTCGGTTGTAAAGAGAGGGCATGCAACGCGCACATTTCCATTCGAGGAAGATACAGTTCCCTTGACGACGTTCATGGTAGGGTCTCCCACATATTGAGCGGTAAAGAGATTTTTCGGATGAAGGTATACTTCCTGGGGGGTATCATATTGCATAATGCGCCCGTCTTTCATCGTTGCGACCCTTTCACCCATGGACATGGCTTCCAGCTGATCAGGAGTTGAATACACCAGGGTCTGTTTCAAGTCACGGTGTATCCTTTTCAGTTCGGTCCTCATCTCATTCCTGAGTTTCGCATCGAGCTGGCTCAAGGGCTCGTCAAAGAGGAAAATCTTCGGCCTGCGGATAATGGCCCGCCCGATCGCAATCCGCTGCATTTCCCCGCCGCTGCAGGTTTGAGGTTTCCGCTGCAAGGTGTGTTCTATGTGAAGGACTTCTGCTACTTCCTCGATACGTTGCTTGATCTCTGCATTGGGTACCCTTCGTTCCCGCAGGGGATAGGCCAGGTTTTCATATACGGTATAGGTAGGGTACAAAGCATAGCTTTCAAAAACAATAGCCACGTCTCTCTCTGCCGGTGTGAGCTCGTTCACCATTTGGTCTCCCAGCCAGATCTCACCTTCGTCTACAGTTTCTAAACCGGCAATACAGCGAAAAAGAGTGGTTTTCCCGGCACCGGTGGGCCCCAAGAGGCACACAAATTCACCGTCCTTCACTTCTAGATCGATTCCCCGTAAAACCGGCAACTCTCCATGTTCGCCAAAGCTTTTGGATACATCCCTCAGGCTCAACTGTGCCATGTTCTTTGTACTCTATCTCCTTTCGTTTATTCACCCTCACAATGTATATCATTACCCAACAAGGTAACACAGTGTTCCCTTCGTTATACCCACCAGGCTGCTCCCACTCCTTCCTTGATACATACTTGTTTCAAGAGTGCTATGGCTTTATTGAATCCCTCACCGCCGGACATGAGAGAATCCTCGTGCTCGATCGATAGAACATCGTCATATCCGATAAGACGCAGGTTGCTCACCAGGTCTCTCCAAAATGATTCTCCATGGCCATACCCCACGGTACGGAACAGCCATGAACGTGCCAGTTCCTCGGTGTAGGGTTTCGTGTCAAGGTTCCCGTTCACAGGGCTGTTGATAGGATCTATTTTCGTGTCTTTGGCATGAACGTGGAAAAGGCTCTCCTTGAGAACCCGCAGTGCTTGTATGGGGTCTATCCCCTGCCAGAAAAGATGAGAGGGGTCGAAATTACACCCCAGCGCTTCTCCGCTTGCTTCTCGCAGCCGCAACATGGTCTCGGGATTATATACGGCAAAACCCGGGTGCATTTCCAGGCACACCCGCACCCCATGATCGGCGGCAAAACGGGGGTTTTCTTTCCAGTACGGAATAAGCTTTTCTTCCCATTGCCATTTCAGTATTTCCAGGAAATCGGGCGGCCATGGACAGGTGACCCAGTTGGGATAACGGGCATTCTCTGCATCTCCCGGGCACCCGGAAAAGGTTATGACATTGCGCACACCCATTTTTTCGGCCAAAAGGACGCTCGCCCTGAAATCTTCGTGATCAGAATGTGCGACAGAGGGATCCGGATGAACAGGGTTTCCATGACAACTGAAAGCGGAGATCACAAGATCACGTTTTGCCACAGCCTCCTTGAGTGCATCACAAGCAGAGTCGTCTTTCAAGAGGGCTGCGGGATCACAATGCGATTTCCCCGGTATACCCCCGCTGCTGATTTCAACTGCTTCAGCTCCAGCCTCTTTCGCCATATCCAGAGCTTTTTCAAAGGGTTCGTTTTGAAACAAAACCAGGAAAACACCAACCTTCATAAATATCCCTCCCTTTCCATGGAGTCTACTCTTCAGGTGGGTAAAAGATTCCGTAAAAACTCGAGCCCCTCGCCGGCCAAGGTATCTTCGTCTTTCGCCAGTGGTCTCCAGATGGCTGCCGCCTTGGCGATTTCCTTGACTCCGGGGGTGAAGCTCTCGACAACCACCATGCCGTCATACCCTATATCACGTAAGGCATCCCGCACCTTTTCCCACTCCACATGCCCGCTCCCTGGTGCACCACGGTCGTTTTCGCAGGCGTGGAAGTGCACGAGGTCTCCTCCCATGAGACGGATAGCCTCTCCCAGGTCTTTTTCCTCGATATTCATGTGAAAGGTATCGAGATGTCCACGCACAGCGGGGTGTCCAACATCTTCAAGAAAACGTTTCAATTGGGACGCCAGGTTTAAAAAATCTGTTTCAAAACGGTTGAGAGTTTCCACCGCAATGGTGACCCCGCGCTTCTGAGCTTCATCACCAAGTTCCCGCAACCCCGTTACCGCTCTTTTCCACTCTTCTTCCTTCACGGCCGGTTCCACCGGCCGTGCCTTACCAACCGCCGAATAGGCCGGACCACAGAATATGCTCGCTCCGATACGGGAGGCAAAATCCAGAGAATCGATGATGTACTTCTTTGCGTTGTCACGGATCGCCGAATCTTCATGGGCGAGATCCCGGTCAGGCCCGAAAGCCCCGCATACCGCGGTAGACAAATCATGGTGCTTGATCTTCTGTGCCAGGGCTTCCACGTCGATAATCGAAGCATCCTCCAATGCCACTTCAACCGCGTCGAAACCAAGATCAGCTACCCGGTCGATTACCCAAAGAGTGTCAGTACGAAAAGGGGAAACCCAGATAAAGGTGTTCGCTCCGAACTGCATGGTACAATTCTCCTTTCACGCTCCGGGTACCGCTATTT
>PWXL01000076.1 GCA_003561145.1 Candidatus Atribacteria bacterium | reverse complement strand
TATCCCCGCACGACACACTGTCGAATTGTGGTGACGAAAGACGAAGAAAATATATCCCGCACTTTCGATTTGGATATTGTAAGAGATGAGAATATAATCATGGAGTTTTTACCTGGAATTGTATTAGACGCCATTGACCGGGTTTTGGATAGCCAGATTCCAGGAAGCGTTCGTGTGGCAATAGATTTTCGGGGAAAACCTACCGGTTTTCACCACGAATATTTTTGGGTGAGTCATTTTGATGTTGCCTCTCTTACAGCCAACAATCTCGGTAAGATTACAGAAGATGTTTTCAGGAATCCCTTTTTTGAGCTGGAAGCCGAACATATCGATATTCACGTAATGGTCATCCCAGATATTCGGGAGGCTTTTTTTCGCTCCCTCGAGCTTCCACCGGAAGGAGAAAGAGGAGAAGACCTTACCGGTTCGATAGGGATTCATCTCTACCGGGAGGGATCCAAAAACATCGATTTCACCATTCCGATCCCTCCAGACTTTCCATTGGGTGAAGCGGAGGTGAATGTACGCGGACTTGCCTCTGCTCCTTTGAGTGCTATGATAACCCCCACTGATTTTGAATCTTACCTGGAAGAGCGGGTGAAAGAAATGAAAACCAACGGTTTTGAGGTAGAAGTGCGGAGTTTGTCTGAGCCCTTTTCGCAAGAGGCGGGCCGGGGATATTTCAGCCAGCGGTTTTCGCTTCCTTTTGTCCTCGATGGAACCTATTCGGGGATCCTTATGATCGGGGATTAGGTCTTGAAAAGGCTCGTACCGATACTTGTTCTTCTGCTTGCAGTAGCGATAGCACTCGGAATCGGATGGTCAAGATTTTCCCGTCAGCTTCTGGATTCATTTCTTGCGGAGTGGTCCACCCAGGGAATGGAAATAGAGTTAGGTCACATTGATTATCTCTGGCCCATGGGCCTTCGGATTCATGATGTTGCCCTCCATGGAGAGGAGTTTATTCTTGAGATTCCAGTTATAACAGCTCGTCTCCCTCTGAGTGAATTGCTCAACCGAAGGCGTGAGGTTGACCTGGTAGCAGAAACGGTGACCTTGGTTTCCTCCTCACTTTCTTTTTGGGATGTTCTCCCACACCTCGCGCTACGTGAAGTACCCGACTGTCGCCTCACAGTCACCCACCTTACCCTGAGCGGAACAGACCTGTTGACTGATCCTTTTGGACTTGAGTTGGTCAAGCGTGATGCCGTTTTATTCTTTCGCATCCTTGACACTCCTTTCGCACTCAACGGCCGTTTAGAGGAAAAAGACTCTTTTCTGCTGAGCGTTGCTTTTGGTCAAGATCGCCAAGAAAGGATGGAAGTGATGTGGAACCTGGCAGAGGGGAGAATCCAGGGTGTGTACGAAAATGAGCACAGGATAGTGTTTCACGCCGGCTTGGAATCCACTGTTAACGGGGCAATGTATTTCACCGATCTCGAGGTACATGAAGAGGGTGATAGCGGTTTTTGCTTTCGTGGTGAAGGAGCATTCAATCCTGCTTTGGTTTCGAACATGGCACTGCAAGGTGAAATACATCTTGATGGAGCGGCAGGTATGTTGACACTGGAAGCAAATATTACCGCAAACAGGCATGTAGAAGGTATATTTTCACTTGATGCGGATTCTTTTGATCTCGCCCTGCAAGGGGACTTCCTCTTTGCTCTCGAAGATTCTCACCTGCAGGGAAACATTTTACCCGGATCCTCGATGGGAGCAACAGAGTTTCAGGCGGTATGGGAAGTAATAAGGGTTGGTGGGGCCAATCGTCTTTTCTTTCACACTCCGGCTTTATTTTTTTCCTTTCCGGAGCATATTCCCCATGCTTCCTTTTTTGGAGAGGTGGAGGGATGGTTTGAATTCTCTTCAGGAATACCAACCGGAAAATTTGATTTTTTGGGAGAATTCATTGAATTTAGGGAATATAATGTACTTCATCCCCGCCTCAGCATACACCTATTACCAGGCGGACGGATCGAATTAACAGGCCAAGGTGAATTTTTACAGAGTGTATTAGATGTCAAGGGAGTTTGGGATGGCTCCGCCCTGGCTCTTGAGGGTGAAGTCCGGCAATTGCCTGTCAATGAGTTGCTGGAGCAAACATTACCCGTGAGTGGTTTGGTTTCTGGAAACCTTGTTCTTACCGCAGGAAGGGATTCACCGGCACGGATAGGTATGGAATTGACCGAGGGGAATATATTCTGGGAACACAGCCAGCTGGGGAATGTGCAGGCGGGAAAAATCACTCTTGAAGCTGATGTGGTCCACCTGGAAGGGCTGATCCTGGAACAAGGTGGAGGAAAGTTATTCGCAGATATCGAGAGTGGCGAGAAGGGGGTATTCGGCGCAATCAGGGCCGATGGGTTTCCTCTTACCTATCATCTGGAAGATTTGGAGATAGAGCTTTTTCTGAACGGCGAAACGGTGTTTGCACATAATCCTGAAGGGTGGGAAGCCGGGGTCCAGTTGGAAAGCCCGCATTGGCGGGCAGGTGCGTTTACCGGGGAAGAGTTGGTTTTCCGGGGATGGTTGAGAGGTGATACGGTGGAAGTAGAGCATTTTTCCACCGTATTTCCGGAAGGTTCTGTTGAGTTGAGTGGAAGGGCAACACCATTCCACTCTTTGGATGTACAGGGAGTGCTCACTTCCCTGGTGCTTCCGGCAGACACTGATTTCGCATATCGAGGAGAAGTGGAAGAACTTTCTTTCACCGCGGCAGGTCCCTGGGAAGAGGTTGAATTTTCTTTTCATGGAGAGGGAAGAGATTTTTTCCTGGGAGATCGTTTACTTGGAGAATACTTCCGTATAAGTTTAGGGGGCCGCACAGCACTTCCTGGTCCGGGGGAAGATTTCGACCTGGTTCGTTACCTGGGACCCGAGGTATTAGAACATGGTGAAATTTCGCTGCTTGGAGTGAACCTGGCAGAATTGGGTTTGGCGGAACTCAACGAATATGGAATATCCGCAACCTGTGATCTCTACGGGCATCTTGATTGGGCTGACGGCCGATGGTCCTTTATGACTGAGAACCTGCGGGGGAAATGGGAGGACCAAATGTATTTTTCAGGTGAACTCGCCTTTGAATACAGAGACGATGTTTTCTTTATTGCTGATTTTTCCCTTTTTGAAGAGAGAGGTATGTTGTCTGTGGGCGGAAATGGATGGATTGATCCTGCTACCGGCAACGTGGACATCGATCTTCAGATTATTTCTTCTGGCCGGCTCCCTCTTCCTCCCTCGATGTGGGAAGGGGAATTACTTGCGGTGGGAAAGGCTGAACTCAACATCCGGGGTAACTCGAGCAACCCGCAAATGGATGGCATGGTGATCTTGGAACGCCTTGTACTTATGAAAGAGAAAGAAACGATATTTACAGTAAAGAATATGGTGGGATTTATAACGGAAGAACCATCTTTATTCTTGCAAGAAGGCGAAGGAACCTTGGCGGGTTTTGATTTTACCTGCAGCGGAGAACTGGACGCACAAGGTGCCGATATCACCCTTACCTTACGTGGTCAAGAAGGTTTATTCGGAACCGGTGAAACTTTTCAGGGACGTTGGGAAGGAAAATTGAAAATATCCGGTCCCTGGAGTGCGCTTGAAGGGAAAGGGGAAATCAAGCTGTTTGATGGATTGATAGATACTTCTCTTCTTTCAGAAGAAGCGGATTCATCGGAAATTTTCAGGGGTATTGAAAAAACCTTGAAGGAATTTCCCTTTCCCTTGAAACTCTCTCTTCTTGTAGCTGATACCTTGCATGTAAAGACTCAATTTCTTGAAATCTCCTTGGAAGGCGGGGTGGAAATCACAGCGGAAGAAGGAAACTTGGAGGCGAACGGGAGGCTTGACGTGATCCGTGGAGTATACAATTTGGTTTTGAACCAGATTGATGTAGAAGGATATGTGTTGTTTGGGAGTTTCTTTGGCCTGGAGCCGCAGCTGGATCTTGAGGGTCGAAAACGAATTGGCCGGTACCGGGTCACCTTGAGAGCACGAGGGCCCCTTGATAATTATGAAATGACATTGGAATCCCACCCTTCATTGAGCCAGGAGGAGATTGTGTCACTTTTACTCCTGGGCTCTCCCGAAGCTTATACTTCACTTGACCGTATTGATTTGCAGGGACCACTGGTCAAGGTTGCACAGTTTTTACTTGGAATTGATGGAAAAGATTTTGAAAGAAATATATTTTTTGATGGTATTGAGGTTACTGTTCCCGGTCAGAACCCATCAGGATTGTATGGAGTGAAATTCTCTAAAGACCTTGGAGAAAACCTTTCAGTGAGTTATACTCAAGATTTGGGGGGGGAGGGAAAATCGTCCCTGGGTTTTGAACTTGATTTCAGCCGGGAATGGTCTTTCCGTACTGAAATCCAGAGGGACGGCCGCGTTGAATGGGAATTAGAATATCACACCCGGTTTTAGCAAACTCATGGATACGGTAGAGATTTTCCATGTGATCTTGAACGAATACAATTATTCAATGAGGGAGGAGAGTTCAGGTGCGCACGGCAAGAGACCCACTTGAAATCAGCGGTAAAGGAGGTATTTCCACCTCATGAGATTAACGCCTTGCTCTCGAGTTATTGTTTTGTTTCTTTTTCTGTCTTTCCTGATACCGGTCTGTACAGTGTATGCAAACCAAAGCTCTCCTCCGGTTGTTGCCATCCGAGTGGAGGGAAATGAAAATATCAGCACTGATCTTATCCTTTCTGCAGTCGAACTCTCGTTGCGCGAACCCTTCAGTCCCCCCACGGTCCAAAATGACATAAACGCAATTTATGACCTGGGATACTTTTCCCAAGTGTACGTAGATACGGTAACCTATCCTGATGGTATTGAAGTTATCTACGTGGTTGAAGAGTTCCAGATTATAGAGGAGATTCGTATTGAAGGGAATACTGCTATAGAAGATGAAACCCTGAAAGCGAATATGATCCTGGCACGCGGACAGGTAATGAATTGGAGAATCTTTCAAAGAGACATAGAAAGAATACGCGCTCTTTACAGTAACGAAGGTTTCCTGGTCACAGCGGTGGACGAGATAGATTTTATGAACGGTGTCCTGAATTTTACAATTTTTGAGGGGATTATCGAAGACGTAGTATTTCAGGGACTTGAGAGGACAAGAGAACATGTTTTACGCCGCGAGCTGACCTTCGATGTACCTCATATTTTTGATTTCAGTGTCATCAACCGAAGCATGAGAGCCATATACAACCTGGGTTTTTTCGATGATATAGCCATGCGCATCGAGCCGGGTAAGGACCGTGACCACGTTATTGTGAAGGCGACAGTTGTGGAGCGTCCAACAGGTGAGGCAGGACTGGGTGTTGGCTATAACACCGACGACGGGTGGCTGGGATTTGTGCGGTACCGTGAGTCGAATTTAGGAGGGAATGCCCAAAAAGTGGAATTGCGGTATGAATTTGGCGCTCGAACACTCTATCGCTTCACATTCGAAGAACCATGGTTATTTGATACCCCCACGTTTTTCTCGCTGAGTGTATATGACCAGGTCCGCCAACGCCGGCAGTACGAAGCACGGGAAGTAATAGGAAAGTACGAGGAGAAAAGGTTAGGCGGCCATATAACCTTGGGGCGGGACATCGATGAGGATTGGCGGTGGCGGCTCCGCTATAAGAGTGAGTTTATAGAGATCCTGCCCATAGAAGGAGTTGTTCCGGAGCGGGGAGGTCAGACTAACTCCCTCACACCGACCATTATTTATGACACACGTGATGATCCTGCGAGCCCGAGCGATGGCTGGTACGGGTCATTGCAGGCTGAAATGGCCGGTCGTTTTCTCGGGGGTGATACGGATTATACCAAGTATACTTTAGATCTCCGGCATTATATTGACACCGGCGAAGATACTGTGGTTGCGTTGCGCGCGATGGGAGGGATTGCCGATACTGAATTGCCGGAGTACGAAAAATTTCTTCTTGGCGGAGCACAAACGCTGAGAGGATACGACCTGTTTGAATTTTCTGGAGATACAATGCTCCTGTTTAACCTGGAATATCGTTGGAATGTGACCGAGAACGCCCAGTTAGTGCTTTTCGGAGATGCGGGATATGCCTGGGAACTTGACCAGACCATTGACTTCGGGGATATAAAAATGGGTTATGGTGTCGGTTTACGGATTGACACTCCTATCGGTCCCGTAAGCCTTGATTACGGTATCGGGGAAGTTGGAGCCCAGACCTATTTTAGTATTGGTCATACCTTCTGATCCGGAGGAGTCCTGCACCAAGTAACCGGTAAGGTAACTTTTTCGACTGATAGAAACATACGGCGGGCGGAAGCCTGACCTCTTGAAAGGAGAGTTGCTCTTTATGTATGTGAGGAAAGCGGCCATTTGTAGTGTTGTTCTCACTGCCTTCTTGTTTGCTGTATCGGCAGCTATGGCGGCAACGAACTCGCTCGATTCGTCACAAATCGGTTTGGTGGATATCAATAAAATCTTTGACAGCCACCCCCATACACGCCAACTGGCCCAGCTCGAGGATGAATTGATGAGTGAGATGCAAAAACGGCAGCAAATGCTCAACGAAAAGGGAAGAGGTAAAACTCGGGAAGAAGTCCTAGCCCTGGAACAGGAAATGAACCTCGAGTGGGAGCCTATACGGGATCGGATGCTTCAGGAGCGTCAAAATCTCATTGATACACGCTATCTTGATGTTATTGATGCGATTCGTACGATTTCGGAAAGACGGAATCTTGTTTTGGTCATCCGTAGTGAATTACGTGTTCCCGTTGCAGAAAGGGAAATGCTGGAGATGCCCCTGGTTTTATACGGTGGAATTGATATCACCGATGAGGTGATCCAGCGGGTACAGAATTCTTCGGCTGGTTAAGTTGGTGCGTGAGCATATTTGAACCTACAGGAAGCTACCGAGCTTGTCAGGGGTCGTCTTGAAGGCGACCCCACTTTTGAAATCAGGGGTTTGAATACTCTCTTTGATGCAAAACCCCACGAGTTGATCTTTCTTTTTGACGCACGAAGACTGGATGAGGTCAAAATATCATCCGCTCTTGCAGTGGTTCTTCCACGGGGTGTAGAATGTGCGGGAAAACACCAGGTATGGGTTTCTGACCCTCGGGAAGCCTATCGGATTCTCGCGCTTTCATTCACTTCTGCCTCTTTGCCGGCTGAGGGAGTTGAGCCATCGGCCAGAGTACATCCGTCCGCAAGACTGGGGCCGGGTGTGGCTGTGGGTGCTATGGTCTACATTGGGGAAGGAGCCGTTATCGGAAGCGGAACTGTCATATATCCCCAGTCATATGTAGGAGAACACGTGGTGTTGGGCGAGCATTGTATTGTGTACCCGAGCGCGATCATTCGAGAACGTTGCCGGTTGGGCAAAAAAGTTATTGTACATAGCGGGGCGGTCATCGGGTCAGATGGATTCGGATATGAACGTAATGGTGACCGGTACGAAAAGATACCCCACGTCGGCTGTGTCGAAGTAGGAGATGAGGTGGAAATCGGTGCTAATACCACTATTGACAGGGGAACGGTCGGGGCTACTCGGATAGGGAGGGGAACGAAGATTGATAATCTCGTGATGATTGCGCATAATGTTATTATAGGGTGTAACGTGGTGATTGCCGGCCAATCAGGAATAGCGGGGAGTTCATCGGTAGGAGATGCTGTAATGATGGGAGGACAAAGTGGGGTGAAAGATCACACCACAGTAGGAAAAAATGTGATAATGACAGGCCGTGCAGGAGTGGCCAATAATATTCCGGACGGTCTCATGGTTTCCGGTTTTCCTGCTCAGGAGCATCGGAAAGAGATGCGCGAGCGGGTCTTGGTACGCAAATTACCGGAGATATGGCAGGGTTTGAGACGAATCCAACAGCGAATCTCCGGGAAGTAATCACACCGTATAGACAGCGAACCCTTACCCGTACCATTCACATGGAAGGGAAAGGATTGCATGGAGGAGATCCGGTAGGAGTTTCATTGGGCCCCGCACAAGCGGGAACCGGAATAACATTTTTTTATGACGGTTTGTCTGTACCGGCACATGCAGCCTTTCTGGCGCCGGCTCTACGCTCGACGTCGCTTCAACGGGATGGTAAAACAATCGAAACAGTCGAGCATCTTTTATCGGCTTGCTGGATAAGAAAAGTGGATAATCTGGTAGTACAGGTAGAGGGAGGGGAACTCCCGGCAGGAGATGGAAGTTTAGGTGTTTGGTTACACGCCTTGTCAGATGAACGCATAGGGGAACTTCATGCTTTCCGGAAGGTGGTGTTTGTTGCACGATCTCTCTGGGTTGGTGAAGGGGGGCGTTATGTATTTGCCTTTCCCGCTCCTTCATTTTCAGTCCATTATCTACTTGATTTCTTTCCCGCTCCCCGAGTGGAGTATTTTGGAATGGATGAGAGTGATGATTATGCTGAACTGGGGAGAGCACGTACATTTGCTTTCCAACGGGAAATTGAGGGGATACTTTCCGGTGGTTTTGGACAAGGTGTACGTGAGTCAGCGATTATCTTTGGTGAGGACGGCAGGGCACTTTCCCATTTGCGAATGGAAGGGGAAGGATGTGCTCACAAGATATTGGATCTTGTGGGGGATCTGATGCTGGTGGGAAAAAGATTGGTAGGTCAATTCGTGGCTATCCGGTCCGGTCACGAACTCAACCATCTTCTGGTAAAAAAATTAATAGGGTATGATGATTATAATCAATCGGAAGGCAGGATAACGGGTGAGTATTGATCCGAGAGCTGTGATAGAAGATGGTGCCAGAATAGGAAGGGAAGTGGAAATCGGTCCTTTCACGGTCATAGGAAAACATACTGTGATAGGTGATTATGTGCGTATCGGAGCGTGTGCTGTTGTGGAAGGGAGAACGGTCTTAGCAGAAGGAGTGTCTGTTGGTTCTCATGCAGTTTTGGGAACCCCGCCTCAGGATGTAGCGTACCAGGGTGAGAAAACTTCAGTAGAAATAGGTGAAGGAACAATTATACGGGAGTATGTCACTATTCACCGTGCGACCGGAGAAGGCTGTTCAACCAGGGTGGGAAAAAGCTGTTTTTTAATGGCCTATTGTCATGTAGCCCATAACTGCAGGGTGGGAAACGAGGTAACAATGGCCAATGGAGCTTCCCTTTCGGGTTATGTACGGGTAGGGGACAGAGCAACTATCAGTGGGTTGGTCGGTGTTCACCAGTTTGTGAACATTGGGAGGATGGCAATGGTAGGAGGGCTTTCGAAAGTAGTCAAAGACATTCCACCTTTTTCACTGGCTGACGGACACCCGGCACGTTTATATGGTTTGAACCTGGTGGGTATGAAACGGCGGGGTATGAACCGGGAGGAACGGGATGAAGTAAAAAAAGCCTATAGCCTGATTCGTAAACAAGGTATTCCTGAGAACGAACACGACCTCAATGGCGAATGGGGCACACTTGGTGCATTAGGTCTTGAGGTTGTACGGTTTTACCTGGAAAGCAAGAGAGGGGTCTCCCGTTTCTCTTTGGAGAACAAGAGTTTGAGTGATGTTTACTGAGAAACTGCTACTCGTTGCCGGGGAAGGCAACCTCCCTGTTTTCGTCGCCCGTGGAGCGGCAAAACGTGGGGTTGAAGTGTTTCCGGTGAGTTTTTCTTTTTTACGTCCTCATCCAGAGTTAGGAAAAACACATCTTTTTGATCAGCTTTCTCTTGTTGCGGTTATAGATAAGGGCATTTCTCTGGGGTGCAATATCATTTGCCTTACCGGGAAATTCCCACGGACGGCTCTCTTTCGCTCTGCATGGCTGGGAAAAGATATTCAGTCTTTTTTACGGCAGGATACTGACTGGCGTGACCGTCCGGTTCTTACTCGGGTTCTTCAGGAATGTGCCGGAGCTGGAATCACCCCTGTTTCACCCTTGGACTTCCTGAACGGTGTGCTGACGCCTTCTGCGGTTCTTACACGGAGACACCCTTCACTCAGAGAGAAAAATGATGTTCAATGGGGAGCACAGCTGGCCCGTTCTCTTGCTGACAGTGAGGTGGGCCAAACAGTGGTACTGAAAAACCAATCGGTGCTTGCAGTGGAGGCAGCAGAGGGTACAACAGAAACGGTAAAGAGGGGAGCCATGCTTGGTGGTGGGAGTGTTGTGGTGGTGAAAACGGGGAGAGGTGATCAGGACTTTTTCTCCGATATTCCTGCGGTAGGTTGGGAGACTGTCGAAGCACTGGTTTCCCATGGCGGCGGGGTAATAGCCGTAGAGGCAGGAAAAACATTCCTCCTGGAAAGAGAAAAAACGGTAGCATTGGCCGATGCGGGTTCGGTATGTTTGTGGGGGTTCACTCTATAGATGGAATCATCTGTTCCCACAATATTTGTCTCGGTTGGAGAATCATCGGGGGATCGCTACAGTGCAGAGATAATACGGATGTTACGGCTACGGTTCCCTCGATTGCACGTCGCAGCAATAGGTGGTGTTCATTGTGAAAAAGCAGGATCCTTGCTGCTTGCCGATTCATCTTCAATCGCTACCATGGGGTTTTTGGAAGTTCTTCCCGCTATAAAAAAATGGATAAGTATATGGGATATAGCCCGCCGTTGGGTTCTCCATCACCGTCCCGATGTTGTTTTATGTGTTGACAACCCTGGCTTTAATATGCGTTTTGCCCGCTTTTGCAATAAACAAAACATTCCGGTTGTATATCTCGCTCCTCCCCAGGTATGGGCGTGGGGGAGGAAAAGAGCACCTCGCTTGGCAAAAATTGCTGACCTGATTCTTACTTTTTTCCCTTGGGAAGGTAAGTATTTCACTTCCTTTGGCGGGAATGTTCAATGGGTGGGTCATCCAGCGACTCAGCTGGTTCCGCTGAGCCGGTATCCACACACGGCTTCGCATCATTCCACGGTGGTTCTATTTCCCGGGAGCAGAGAAAGAGAAGTGAAGACATTTCTTCCTGTGGTAGGAAAGGGAATGAAGAACGTGATGGCTTCCAGAAAAGATCTTCGGGTGGTTGTGGTGTGGGCTTCTTCCACATTACGCGAATCGTTTGAGGATGAAGCACGGCAATGGGGATTCTCCAGCGTGGAGCACGAGGCTATCTATGATGTATTACACCATGGCTCCCTCTGTATTACATGTTCGGGATCGGTAACCCTTGAAGTGGCTCTTGCCGGTATTCCTCAAATCATAGTATACCGCGTTTCTCCTCTTACTTTCTGGTTTGTTTGCAGGGTATACCACGGTTCTTACATTGGATTACCGAATATTGTAGCAGGACGGTGCGTAAGCCCGGAACTCGTCCAACATGACTTCAACCCGGAAAAAGTCGAACATTACGTGAAAACATTGCTTGCAAACCCATTACTCAAGGAAGAAGCCAAAAACACTGCATCTTCCCTCAGGAGAAAACTGTCAAATGGCAACGCCTTCGAAATTGCCTCCCGTGCCATTGCTCGATACCTCGTTTCCTGAAAAACGTATCCTCCTCACCGTGAACAGCCAGGGTGAGCTGTATTACTGGGTAGCTCCTTTTTTGCGTACTTTAGCATCCTATGACAAAGCTCCTGAGGTATGGGTATTTGTTCCTCCCTGCCAGTTCAGCAGTGGGGAGGAGGCGTGCATAGTGTCATCTTTCCCCCTGGTCACACGGGTGTTTCCGCCGAAAGAGACTGTCAAGGAAATTTTGATACCCAAAGCTGTGGGGCGGCGGGGGAGAGGTCTGGTGCTTTTTTTTGGGGGTGATGTCTTCACCGCCTTGTTACTCAAGAGAAAAAGCGGATTTCCTTTGTGGGTGTATGGTCATCCTCCCAAGTGGGCTCGTTTTGTCGATGTTCATCTGGCACGTTTTCAGCGGGATTATAGCCGGTCGACTACAAAGAACAGTTTTTTTCTGGGAGATCTCTTGCGGTCGGTTGTGGAGGAAATCCCTCCTTCTGCCGGGGGGAGGAGGTATATGTTTCCTTCCGGCCGGCCCCGCGTTTTATTTCTGCCCGGGAGCCGGCCCCTGTATTATTCATTTTTATTGCCTTTATTTGAAAAGATAGCTGCACATATGCGAGCAGTACATGAATACGCAAGCTTTGCCGTTTCATTCCCCGATCATGTCAAGGCTGCTTCCATGGAGAGTATTTCACTGATCGCTCCACTTATAAAGCCTTTTTTTGGATGTACATCCCGCTTGATAGAAGAATCGGATTGTGCAGTAGCCGTCCCCGGGTCTAATAATTTGGAAATTGTTTACCGGGAAAAACATGGAGTAGTGATTCTGCCCCTTGATCGTCCGGAACAACTTCCATTGGAAGGGCTGGGAGGATGGGTCGAAAAAATTCCTTTTTTAGGTACAATAGTAAAGAGGAATTTAGTGTTACACGCGGAAAGGTCACGGCGATGGATTTCGTTACCCAATCTATTGGCTGATCAGGAAGTACTTCCGGAGGTTCGGGGGAAAGTGGAACCGGAGCGGGTGGTAGAAAATTTGGAGCACATAATGAAACACCCACGGGTGGAAAACCCGTTTCACGGGTCTGAATATCCCGCTGGGGCAGCCCGGCGTTTGAGTGACCTGGTCATGAAATATTTTGAAGGGGCACCCTTACCATGGTGAAGAGGAGAAGCAGTGTCCGAAGGATTGTATCCTACTTGAAACCTTATGGGAAGTTTGTTGTAGGTGCACTTGTGATGGCGCTCGTGGGAGCCGGAGCAAGTCTCATGGTCCCCTGGTTGCTGAAGGATATTATCGATCATGCCTTAATCGAGCGCAATATGCAGATACTGATTATTATAGCTTTTTCTATTGTATTCATATATTTCGGCAAAGGTATTGCCTCCTACATGCAAAGTTATTGGATTTCCCTGGCGGGATTCCGGGTCATCACCCGCTTGAGATCAGAGCTTTTTCAGCAGCTCTATTCACTGTCAACTGCCTTTTTTCACCGCAACTCCTCCGGTGACATTATTTCCCGCATGACCAACGATATTACAAATCTGCAGAACCTGTTTTCCAACGCTTTTGTTAATCTGTTCATGAACCTGTTGATTTTTGCCGGATCCCTGGGAGTACTTTTCTTCCTCCATTGGCGATTGGCCTTGTTTTCCATAATATTATTTCCCCTGGTTGGGTTAAGTGTTGATTTACTGGGAAAAAAGATACGGGGAGTTTCACACCTCCTGCAAAGTAAGACCGCTGTTCTTACTGAACTGGTCGAGCGTTCGGTTACCGGCATGAAAATCATACAATCTTTTGTAAGCGGACACCATGAGCAACGCCGTTTTGAAAAAGAGAACCAAAAAAACTTTTACCTTGCCATGAAGCAAGCCCGGGTAAAAGCATTATTTACGCCGCTCGTGGAATTGCTCTCCTCTTTTTGCCTGGTGGCTGTTGTTTGGTATGGGGGTAGGGAAGTGATATTCGGACGGCTCACACCGGGAGAACTCATCGCTTTTATAGGATACCTTGCCATAGCTGCCGCTCCTATTTCCCAGTTTGCTAATTCTTTTCAGCTTTTTCAACAAAGCCTGGCATCGGCGGAAAGAGTTTTCGAAATACTCGATCTTGCTCCCATGGTTATCGAGAAGAAGAATGCAAAGGAATTGCGCGGTGTCAGTGAAGGTGTTTGTTTCAATAGTGTTTCCTTTTCCTATAGTGGATCTCAAATTTTAAAAAATATATCACTGACTTTCCGCCCCGGAGAAAAAGTGGGAATTGTAGGTCCCAGTGGTGCGGGGAAAACAACATTCATTAATCTCCTTTTACGATTTTTTGACCCTGAAGAGGGTCAAATAGAGATTGATGGGACGGATATCAGGGATTTGAAAATCGGTTCTGTCCGCAATCAAATTGGTGTGGTATTACAGGACTCCCTTATTCTGGGTGGCACGATACGGGAAAATATCCTTTATGGAAATTTTGATGCATCGTTTGAGGAAGTGTGTAAGGCTGCGCAGAAGGCTCATGCTGATGAATTCATTCCTCATCTTGATAATGGGTATGATACGATAGTGGGTGATGGAGGGAACCGCCTTTCAGGCGGACAAAAACAACGGGTTGCGATTGCGCGGGCACTTCTCAAGAATCCGCCCATACTCGTTTTTGACGAAGCTACTTCCAGCCTTGATCCTGAATCCGAGCGTTTTATTATTGACACCATTAAAAATATAGAATTAGATAAAATTGTTATTGTGATTGCACACTCCCTTTCCATGGTCCGGGCCCTCGATCGCATCATTTTTATCAAGGAAGGGGAAATCCTCGGCAATGGAACCCACCGCATGTTGTTACGCAGTAACCCGGAATACAGGGAGCTTTTCGGCCGGGAAGAAAGAAAGAGCTGGCACAGGAGATTTGTTCCGGAAGGGTAAGTAATACATTCACGAGGCCCTTGAGCGTCGATGGAGCTCTCTGATTTTCCATAAAACCGGGCGGTAATCGTCTCCCGCATAATCGGGGTACGTGTATTCGAAGGGTCTGAAATCACCCTTTTCCCACTTGATGGTTGCCTCACCGTAAATTCCTTTTCCAATATACACCCGGTGAGAAAAGTTTTTTGTAGTGGCCAGAACGATTTTTGAGCCGTCGAAATATCCGGGATCTAGGTTCATACGTCTTTTGTGTTGCTGATCACCAGTCAATTCCTCTACTGTATTGGTAAATAGTTTGGTCTCGACAATGTTCCCCGGGTCTATGCAGTGTTTGAATACCAGGAAAGAACGGGTCAGAGGATACCCGATGTCGCGATAATAGTCCGTGTGAGTAAACGGAAGCTCCTCGCTTTGCCACTCCACCGGGCCCAGTTGAGCCTGCAGCGATGGAAGAGCACCCTGCAGCGTGCTCCTCTTTTGATATAAAACAGCGATAAATAACTTTACCGGATCAGGTTGTCTCACAACACCCACGGCATTCACCCCTTTGCAATCTTTCATTATTATAAAAGATTTGGGCAGAAGGAAGAGTGAGATTCACTCAAGCGTGATAAAATACAGAAAGAGAAGCATAATGTATAGGGGAGGCAATAACCATGGCGATGAAATTTTCACCTACCGAAGTTTTGGAGATGGCTGTTGAGTTGGAGAAAAGAGGCATAGCGTTTTACCGAAATCTGTATAATACAAGCCGGGATGATTCCAGCAAAGAGGTTTTTTCTTTTTTACAACAGGAAGAAGAGCGCCACCTTGAATACTTTGCCGAAATGATAGAGAAGATAAGTGATTCTCCAAAATACTATGAAACTATGGATGAAACAACCGAGTACCTGGGGGCGGTTGTTGAAAACGGTGTGCTGGGCAAAGTACTGAATGGGGTTGACCTTACCGGTGGTGATACCAGTGTGTCACGGGCTCTTGAGGTTGGCATGGAGGTTGAAAAAGAAAGTGTTGTATTCTATCAGGGTATGGAACCCATGGTGCCTGAAGAAAAAAAAGATATTTTGAGTCAGGTCGTCCAGGAGGAGCGCAGGCACTTTTTGAAACTCTCGAAAATGAAGCAAGAACAACAATGATACCTTATACCGGTGTTATTGTGACTGTGTCGAAATCAAAATACAGTTGGAAGTTTAAAACTTTTCACAGGAGGCAGATGTGGTGAGATCCAGGAGGATTGCCATTTTTGTCGAGAACCTCTACCAGGAGCTAGAGCTGTGGTATCCTCTTCTCCGTTTTCAGGAAGAGGGCATAGAAACTACCCTCGTGGGAACGGGAGAACGTGATGTGTATACCGGCAAAAACGGGTATCCTGCACGCAGTGAGGAAACCGCTTCGATGATAGCTCCCAGGGATTTCGATGGAGCTGTCATTCCCGGAGGATTTGCGCCTGATTACCTTCGGCGCTCACCAGCGGTTATCACCATGGTTCGGGAGCTGTACCAGCAGGGGAAGGGAATCGGGGCTGTGTGTCATGGGCCCTGTGTTTTGATTTCTGCGGAAATACTGAGAGGAAAAAGAGTGACCGGTGTGTGCTCAATAAGGGATGATATAAACAATGCCGGTGGAGAATTCGTAAACGAAGCAGTGGTAAGAGATGGAAACATCGTTACTGCCCGGGGTCCGGAAGACCTTCCCATGTTTATGCGGGAGATGCTCGGTTTTTTTTGGAAACAGCAACCTCGCATAAATGAACCGCTGCCGGATGGAAGGTTGTTTGATGTGAATGCGCGGACCGGGACATTATCCGAGATCCTTGCTGGACGACCTGCCCTGCTTGTGTTTATCGATTCGGTTTTTAGCCCACGGGCAATGAGTGAACTCCCCCGGTTTGGGCACCTCGCAAGAGACATTGAATCCAGGGGAGGAATGATGATAGGTGTAACGGGTGATTCTTTTTTCACTGTTTTGGAATTCCTGGGAAAAACTGAGTTATCGTATCCCTTGTTTTGTGATAGTTACAGGGATTTAACCCGTGCTTTCGGAGTGATGGGAGACATGGGCTTGGCCGAATGGTCGGTATTTTTATCAGACCGCAATAGTATGCTCCGTTACGGTGAATCCTGGACCGGTGGAGATATTGAATCTCTCCCAGGATTTCGTAAACAAATGGAGAATATTATTTCTTGACATGATAATAGTGGCAATACAGGTGGTACACAGGTGCTCGCGTCGTTTGAGAAAGGAGACAGAAGCAATGGCTCATACAATGAAAGCGGCCGTTATGAAGGGTATAAGGAAGATTGACATTGATGAAGTGGCGGTTCCCATTCCTGCGTCGGAACAGGTACTCGTCCGGATAAAAACTGTTGGTGTGTGTGGCTCCGATGTACACTATTTTATCGAAGGGAAGATTGGAGATTACGTGGTGAAACCTCCTTTCATACTCGGCCACGAATGTTCGGGAGAGGTTGTGGAAGTTGGTGAAGATGTGGACAACCTGCAACCGGGGGACCGGGTGACCATGGAACCGGGGGTTCCATGCGGGAAATGTCCCAATTGTTTTTCCGGAAGGTACAACCTGTGTCCCGATGTTGTATTCTGGGCAACACCCCCGGTAAATGGCGTATTTTGTGAATATGTCGTACATCCCGCCTGCTTTACTTTTCCTCTGTATGAAAAGGTGGGCTTCGAAGAAGGGGCAATGGTGGAGCCGTTGGCGGTAGGAATGTATTCCGTTATCCGTGCGGGAGCCGTCCCCGGGCAATCAGCTGTCATACTCGGAAGTGGCCCTATAGGATTGATGACTCTCCAGGCTTTACATGCTTGCGGTGTAACACGAGTCGTGGCGGTTGATCTTGTTGAGCTCAGGCTGGAAAAAGCGCGCTCTCTGGGGGCATCTTTGGTTCTCAACGGCCAAAAAGACAACGTGAAGAAGATGGTTATGGATTATACCGGAGGTCAGGGAGCAGACATGGTGTTCGAAACGGCAGGCAGTGTGGTGACCACTCAACTCACAGCTGATCTTTCGGCCAGGGGAGGGAAAATCGTCCTGGTTGGTCTCCCCTCGCAAGATTGTTTCGAGTATAACATGAACAAGGTTATAGCCCGGGAGCTCGATGTCCTGGGAATATTCCGTTATGCAAACGTGTATCAAGGCTGTGTCGATCTTCTCAACAGCAAAGCTGTAGATCTCGGTTCTTTGGTGACACAGCGGTTTCCGCTGGAAAAAACCCAGGAAGCCCTTGAATATGCCCACGAGCACAAGGCGGAATCAATCAAGGTTGTGGTGAACCTCTGAACACTACCTGTATGAAACACCTGTGGGCGTGTGTCTACGCACACAGGTGTTTATAACGACAAGTCCCCGAGAAGAGGTATACCCGCGCTTTCAAGCACGATGCGTGCTTTGTCATAATCTTCTACGCGAAGAACGACGTAAGCTCCCTTTCCTTCCGGAGACACAAAGGCATACAAATACTCTATGGACAGTCCCTCTCCGGTGAGAATTCCTACCACGGAGCTCAAGCCGCCAGGTTGGTCTGCAATGCCTACTGTCAATACCTCGGTCAAGGTAGCCGTAAAATTGTCCCTTTTTAACAGTTCAATAACTTTTTCCGGTTTTTTGACAATAAAACGGAGTACACCAAAATCGGCGGTATCTGCCAGGGAGAGTGCCCTGAGGTTCACTTCCCATTCCCGCAGTCTATCCAATACGGAAAACAGGCTGCCTGGCCGGTTTTCCAGGAAAACAGAGATTTGCTTCATGGCACATCCTCCTTCTTTCGCATGTCGATGACCCGTTTTGCCTTGCCTTCGCTACGGGTGATACTTTTTGGTTCCAGAAATTTCACCGTGCAGGCCAGGTTTAATTCACCTTTCAATGCTTCAAGAATTTTTTTCTTGAGATTTTCCAGGGTTTTCACTTCATCGGAAAAGATATTATTTGATACTTCAACATGGATATCCACTGTATCCATATAATGTTCGCGGGACACGATAATCTGGTAGTGGGGTTCTATCCCTTCAAAACGCAGAAGAACACTCTCGATTTGAGAGGGGTACACATTGACACCCCGGATGATAAGCATATCGTCAGTGCGCGAGGCAACTCTCTGGATACGTGACATGGTACGGCCACAGGAACATGGAGTGGAGATCAAAGAGGAGATATCCCCTGTACGGTAACGAATAACAGGCGTTCCCTCCTTGGTGAGGGTGGTAAAAGTTAATTCTCCCTTTTCACCCGGTGGCAGAACGTCACCGCTGGCCGGATCGATTACCTCGGCTATAAAGTGATCCTCGCTGACGTGAAGGCCGTTTCTGATCTCACATTCAAAAGCGACACCGGGTCCGATGACCTCGCTCAGGCCATAGATGTCATATGCCAGAATGGGAAGTTGCCGCTCGATTTCGGCCCGCATCTCTTCTGACCATGGCTCGGCTCCGAAAATGCCGATGCGGAAATGTGTGTTTTCCCAATCAATATGTGAATCACGGGCAACTTCTGCAAGGTACAAAGCATACGAAGGGGTGCAGCACAATACTGAGATGTTGAAATCCCTGAGTATTTGGATCTGGCGCAGTGTATTTCCGGAAGACATGGGAATGACAGTCGCTCCAAGCTTCTCGGCCCCGTAATGAACTCCCAGGCCGCCCGTGAAGAGGCCGTAACCAAAGGCCACCTGGATGCGGTCGTCTTCGTTTACCCCTCCTCCAACAAGTGTCCGGGCCATGAGTTCCGACCAGGTGATAATATCATTATGTGTGTACCCTACTACTGTTGCAGTACCGGTGGTCCCGGAGGAAGAGTGGATTCGAACGATGTTTTTCATGGGTTCGGCAATGGCACCAAATGGGTATGCCTCCCGCAAGTCTTGTTTCGTGGTAAAGGGGAGCCGGGAAAGATCGGAAAGAGACCGGAGATCGTTGGAGTTCCGAAAACCGGCCTCACCCATTTTTCTACGGTAATACGGGAGATGGTACCAGGCTTTGTTGACCGTTTTTTGTAAACGGTTGAATTGAAGTTTACGAAGATTTTCCTCATGGATTATTTCAGCGTGTTCATCCCAGTACGTCGGACTCACCTCCTGACCCCGTTTTGTATCCATGGGGCGTGTTCATTTTTTCCACTATACATCAAGAGAAAAAAAATGGAAACAGAAAAGTACTCCACGTGAAAAACAAATAATCTCTATTCAAGCCTTACGGCATGTTCCATCCTGCATTCCGGCTTCGGAGAAACAGCATATTTTCATAAATTCTTTCAAGATATTTCTTTCTGAGTAAACGTAATTTTCCCACCTGCGTTATAATGGAAAAAAATCGGCAGCAGGGGTGAGGCCATGCAGGCACTGGATTTGATCTGGATCAACGGAGAACAGGTGAAATGGTCGGAAGCGAAAACTCACGTTCTTACACATGCTTTGCATTACGGCACTGCGGTATTTGAAGGCATACGTTGCTACAGAACTCACCGTGGAGCAGCTGTTTTCCGTCTGAGGGAACATGTGCGCCGCCTTTTTGAGTCAGCTTCCATCATTCGAATGTGTATTCCATACTCCCGCTCGGAAGCAGAAGAAATAATACTTGAAACTATCAGGGCCAACCGGGTGGAGGAATGCTACATCCGTCCCATAGTTTTTCGGGGATATGGGAAAATGGGTGTGGATCCTTCAGAATGCGCGGTTGACTTCGTCGTCGGGGTATGGTGCTGGGGTGCGTACATGGGCGAAAAAAGCTTGAAAGAGGGCATAAGGGCAAAAATATCCTCTTACGTGCGCAATTATATTAATGCAAGCTCTCCACGGGCGAAAACCAGCGCAAACTACCTCAATTCCTCTTTAGCCAAGATGGAAGCCGTGGAGTTGGGCTATGATGAGGCAATATTGCTCGACGTCAACGGCTTTGTTTCAGAAGGAAGCGGAGAAAACATATTTTACGTGAGAGACGGTGTAATATATACTCCTCATTCACATTCGATACTGTTGGGTATTACGAGGGATACAGTGATAACCTTGGCGCGGGAGGCCGGCTACCGGGTAGAAGAAACCCTGTGTACCAGGGATGACCTTTATATAGCCGACGAGGCCTTTTTTACCGGTACGGCTGCCGAGGTCACCCCTATTGTGGTTATTGATGGGCGACCGGTTGGGAAAGGAGTACCCGGACCTGTAACACAAGCTCTTCAGGAATCATTTTTCCAGGTAGTCAAAGGAAACGACCCTCACCATCAGGAATGGCTTGTACCAGTAAGAAAGGAGCAATCCAATGGGTGAAGATCCGCGGAAATTTTTCGATACGTACAGAGAAGGTTTACGTTCTCTCAAGGAAGATGCACCCTCGCTGCTCAAAGGATTTAATACCTTTTACCAGGGAATGATGGAAGAAAATGAGTTGGATACGAGGACCAAGGAATTGATCGCAGTAGGGATAGGTGTGGCCATCCACTGCGAACGCTGCATCATGATACATGTTCGTGCTGCCCGTAAAGCCGGAGCATCCCGGGAAGAAGTCATGGAGGCAGCCGGGGTAGGCATTGCTTTGGCCGGCGGCCCCGGTTTTACCTATCTCCCCCTGGTGAAAGAAACACTTGATTCTTTGGAACAATAGTAGTGATACACTCCTCCTCTTTGGGGGGGAGTGTATCAACATCCGAGATACGTAAACATGAAAAGAGACAAAACAGGTAATCGCCGTACAACCAGAATTCCGCGAGCCGGGGAGTTTTTCAGAAACCTCAGTCCAGCCAATCTTATTCTTATCGGATATGTGGGTACTATTTTGACTGGAACACTACTCCTGTTGTTGCCTTCCATGGTGACCCCCGGGAATACTCTCTCCTTTATTGACGCTTTATTCACCTCGACCTCGGCGGTGTGTGTCACCGGTCTTATTGTGGTTGATACCGCAACTTTTTATACTTTCTGGGGCCAATTGGTTATTCTGCTCCTCTTCCAGGCAGGGGGCCTGGGGTACATGTCCCTGACGACCGTCCTGGCCCTTGCTTTTCGCCGCAGGATTGAATACCGTGACCGCTTGGCTATCAAGGAATCACTCAGCCAGGAGAGTCCTGGAGGGGTGGTACGTTTCACTATCACTATCCTTAAATATACTCTTATTGTTGAAGGAGTAGGAGCTCTTCTTCTTTTTTTCGCCTTTCTCCGCTATCTCCCCCCGGGGCGTGCCCTTTTTACGGCGGTGTTTCACGCGGTTTCAGCTTTTTGCAACGCCGGCTTTTCAATATTTACCGATAGCCTGGAGGACTTCGTACTTGACCCGTATATTATCCTTGTGATGGTGGGGCTTATCATCCTGGGGGGTCTCGGATTTATCGTTATAGCGGAAATTATCCGCAACAAACGTGCCCATACCTTGCACGCACGGGTCGTGCTACGGACAACCATGATCCTGATTGCTGCGGGTTTTTGTATAATTCTTTTGTTTGAATGGAATAACCCGGATACTCTTGGGGCATTGCCGGTGGGAGGGCGGTTATTGGCAGGATTGTTTCATTCAGTCACTCCACGCACAGCGGGTTTCAATACAATTTCAGTAAATCTTTTTTACCCTTCAACGTTACTGGTAACTATGTTTTTGATGTTTATAGGCGCTTCTCCCGGTGGAACGGGGGGAGGTGTGAAAACCACAGTATTTACCATTTTAGTGGGATTCGTGCATTCCGCCTTACGGGGAAAGAAGACTTTGGAAATATGCAACCGGCGAATTCCTCAGCTTACCGCAAACAGGGCGATATCACTGGTTGTGGTTGCATCGCTGTACGTGTTGGGGGTGGTTGTTGCCATTATGTTGATCCAGCCTTTTACTCCTATAGATACTTTGTTTGAGGTTGTCTCGGCTTTCGGCACTGTCGGCCTGTCTACTGGTGTAACCGCCGAACTTTTGAGTTTGAACAAATTTTTGATTATTATTACCATGTATATAGGAAGAGTGGGGTTCTTTTCTCTCTTAATGTTACGATGGCACAGACGGCCTTATGATTATTTGGTGTACCCGGAGGAAAACCTCCCTGTATAAAATCAGAAGAAAACGTGAGATTGTTACGAGGTGAGTAGTGTGTTTGAGAAAGTCATGATCGCCAACCGGGGAGAGATAGCCCTGAGGGTGGTTCGGGCCTGCAGGGAATTGGGATTGAAAACAGTGGGAATTTTTTCCGATGCCGATAGAAACCTGTTGCACTTACACTTTGTTGACCAGAAGGTTTCTCTGGGTGGTGACGCACCAAGCCAAACCTATCTCAACGTGGAAAAGATAATCGAAGCATGCCGGTTGACCCGCTCTGATGCGGTGCATCCGGGCTATGGCTTTTTATCTGAAAATGTTGCTTTTGTCGAGCGGTTGGCCGAAGAGGGCATTACATTTATAGGGCCCGGGGTGGATGTGTTGAAAACCATGAAAAATAAGCATACCGCCAAGCAGAAACTGTCTGATGCGGGTGTCCCGGTGGTACCGGGGTCCCTGGAGCCTGTGAGTGATTGTGATCAGGCTCGCCTTATGAGCGAACAGACCGGTTTTCCCCTGCTTATCAAGGCTAGCCTTGGGGGAGGAGGACGGGGTATCAGGGTTGTGCGGGACGAACAGGAACTGGAGAATGCCTTTTCTTCCGCATGCCGTGAGGCCTCACTCGCCTTCGGCAGCGGGGAGGTATACATAGAGAAGCTCATGGAACGAGCGCGTCATGTGGAGGTACAGGTTCTGGCGGATACAAAGGGTTCAACTATTCATTTAGGTGAACGAGAGTGCTCTTTACAAAGGCGCCGTCAAAAAATCCTGGAAGAAGCTCCCTCTCCGGGCATAGCTCCGGAATTACGGGAAAAAATATTGGATGCGGCGGTCAAAGCCTCACAAGCCTTGGGGTATACCTCATGCGGTACCTTGGAGTTTTTAGTGAACGAAGAAGGTGAATTTTATTTTATGGAACTCAATGCACGGGTACAAGTGGAGCATCCGGTCACTGAAATGGTAACCGGGGTTGATATTGTTCGGGAGCAGATTCGCCTGGCAGCCGGTGGATCTCTCGGCATGAAACAGGAGGATGTAAGCTTCAAGGGACATGCCCTGGAGATGCGTATAAATGCTGAAGATCCCTTTCGTAACTTTATCCCTACCCCGGGGACAGTAAAGATTTTTGATATCCCGCGTGGACCTGGAATTCGGGTTGATTCACACTGCTATTCCGGGTATCGTATACCGTCTTATTATGATTCATTGATTGCAAAACTGGTGGTATGGGATGTCGATCGATCCTTTGCTGTGCGTAGAGCCATGGAAGCGCTGCAATCTTTTACAGTGGAAGGAGTGCCTACAACCATACCGTTTCATCTGAAGATTATGCAAAATGAGGATTTTGCCCGTGGCCTCTTTCATACCCGCTTTCTGGAAGAGGAGGTGAGCGGTTAAATACCAGCGGTAATATCGATATACCCTGGCCCGGGAAACGATCTTTTTGAGCACAGGGAGGGAAATAAGACATGAAGACACAAACGTTCCAGGGAGGTATTCACCCTCCTACTTTCAAGGAAAGAACCCGAGCACAAGCGATCCGGGCGCTCTCCCAACCGGAAAAAGTATACCTTCCGTTGCTTCAGCACACAGGTGCTCCGCTCGAGCCCCTGGTCAAAAAGGGCGATAAGGTGAAGAGGGGGCAAAAGATTGCTGATGTACATGCCTTCGTGGCCGCACCGCTTCATTCTCCTGTTGCCGGCGTGGTTTCCGGTATGCAAGACTGTCCTCATCCTGTCCGTGGAACCTTCTCTTGCCTGGTCATTGAAAATGACGGCACAGGTGAAGAGGAAAGGACAGATCCGGTCCAAGCAGATGAGATAGAATCACGTGATCCTGCTTTTTTCCGCGACTGGATTCGGGAAGGCGGCATGGTAGGGCTGGGAGGAGCCGCTTTTCCAACCCATGTGAAGGTGACCCCCCCGGAAGGAAAAACAATAGATACCCTGGTTATCAACGGCGCTGAGTGCGAACCATATCTCACGTCAGATCACAGGGTGATGGTGGAACGCCCCCAATTGGTGTGGTTGGGTGCCCGTATACTGCGCAGGGCCTGTGGTGCACAAAAGATATTGGTGGGTATCGAGGATAACAAGCCTGATTGTATTACCGCTCTGAGGGATGCGGCATCCGAAGTACCAGTTGAATGTGCAGTACGGGCGCTTCCTACGATGTATCCCCAGGGTTCGGAAAAACATCTCATTCTTTCCTTGCTGGGACGGGAGGTTCCTCCCGGCGGTCTCCCGCTGGACGTTGGGGTGGTGGTGAGCAATGTCCAGACTGCCGCCTACATCGGGCGGATGGCGCACAAAGGGCTCCCTCTTGTCGATCGGGTGATTACATTGACGGGAGACTGTGTGACATCCCCCGCTAATATAGAGGTACCTCTCGGTATACGCCTGGCTGAATTGCTGGCATTATCCGGAGGTCTTTCCAGTCAACCCCTCAAGATTATCATGGGTGGTCCCATGACCGGTATTGCCCAGGTGAGCATGGAGATTCCGGTTATCAAGGGGACATCCGGTTTTGTTCTGACGCGAAAGCTTCATGAAAAGCGCGAATATCCCTGTATACGTTGCGGAAGATGTGTGACTACTTGTCCCATGCACCTCGTACCGAGTGATTTGGCCAGGTTCTCAGAATTTCGTGACTTCGAGCAGGCCCGCGCTTGGTATGCCCTTGATTGTATGGAGTGTGGAATATGCTCGTACGGTTGTCCATCCGGCATTCCCCTTACTCAACACATTAAATACGCCAAGGCTGAAATTGGACGTCGCTCAAGAAAAGGAGGGAAATGACATGGAAGAAAAGGCCGACCTCGTATTCAGTCCCTCCCCCCATATCAGAGATGTAACCGATGTTCCATGGATTATGCGTCAAGTGGTTATAGCGCTCATACCTGCAGCAGTATGGGGAATGTACATTTTTGGTTTTTGGAGCGGTTTCTTACCCCTGTTGTGGTCGATACTGAGCTGCCTGGCTTTCGAATACCTCGATTGTAAAATTTTCCGCCGGCCGGTCTCTCTCCGGGATGGGAGCGCCCTGGTTACCGGTTTGCTGCTCGGTTTGTCACTTCCCCCGGGAGCGCCATTTTGGTTAGCGGTGGCGGGAGGGGGTACTGCCATTATTCTCGGGAAACAGATTTTCGGAGGTTTAGGTCAGAACATATTTAACCCTGCCCTGGTGGCGCGGGCGGTGTTGCTCATATCCTGGCCCCGTGTTATGTATACATGGGTTGCCAGGGCACGCTTTGCCCT
>PWXL01000091.1 GCA_003561145.1 Candidatus Atribacteria bacterium | reverse complement strand
TCCTGGAACTCTCTCGCTACGTGGTGCTCAATCCGGTCCGAGCTCGATTGGTACAGCTGCCGGAACAGTGGCCATGGGGGAGCTATCGAGCCACGGCGGGACTGGCAAAGGTCCCGGAATTCCTGATGGTGGATTGGATCCTCAGCCTCTTCGGAGCCAACCGGAAAGGTGCCCAAAGTCACTACCGGACGTTTGTCTGCACAGGGATCCAAAACACATCTCCCTGGCTCAACTTCCGCAGGGAACCCTGTTTTTTCGCCTTGTTGGGGGATTACTTTAAAATAGTCACTATCTCATGGGCTTCCTGCCTCCTTTTTCACTCCCCCATGGATGGTTTTCACCGGTCGCATGTTCTTTTCCGGGACATTCACTTTCCGGTCAATGTCCCGCGAGCACGGAATGGACATGACCGGACGGCTGGTATACTTCCTCAAAGGGTAGACAAATCAGCTAGTCGAGGTCAGAAAGCGCGGGAAGTTGACCATCCCCGGGAAGTGTTTGTTAGAAAGCACCAACTTTCGAACCCCCAGGCCAAAACGCTCGGGCACATTCTGAAGTACACCAGACTGACCATCCAGGATTTCGAGGTTTTGTGTCCCAAAATCAACCGCCAGTCTCTGCAGCGGGATCTGAAATTTATGGTGGAAATTGGCCTACTGGTTTCAAAGGGGGAAACCAACAAGCTTGCTTACCGGATGAAGGGAGTCGGCTGAACATTAGACAAACATGCGATATAACATGCGATAAACTCAAGACCCGACTTGCGACAGCCTCTTTGGTTCGGGAGCAGGGAAAACGAGATAGTCTGATCTTTCAATCCGGTGGGAAGCCATAAAGCATATCTCGCCCACAAAAAATATTCATTTTAATATGGGGTGACGATGAATTGGGGGAACGAGGAAATACTTGACATGTTGACAGAGAGATACAAGAGAGGTATAGTGAAGTCATAACTACCCCTGTTGTTCCGACGACAGGGTGCGGGGTTGCTTCGCAAGAGGTGACCCCTGCTTTTTTTTGGAGAGAGTATGTATGCCCGCAAACGACAAGCTCAGAACCACAGTATATGTCGATGCGTTTAACCTCTACTATGGAGCAATTAAGGGCACCCCTTATAAATGGCTTGACCTTCATAAAATGTGTTCCTATCTGTTGCCGCGTAACGACATCCAGGCAATCAAGTACTTTACCGCACGGGTAACCTCGAGGGACAATGACCCCAGGCAGGAAATCAGACAGGACTTATACGTTCGGGCCTTGCGTACCCTACCCAATGTCACGGTGGTATATGGACATTTCTTACAGCACAGGGTTTTTCTCCCTTCAGCAGAACCACCCCATGAGCGGGTAAGGGTTATCCGTACAGAGGAAAAGGGCTCGGATGTTAATCTTGCCACCTATTTACTGTACGACGCGTTTATAAACGATTATGACGTGGCCGTTATTATCAGCAACGATTCTGACTTACTCCTTCCGGTCCGAACGGTTAGGAGAAAAATGGGGAAGACTATAGGCATTTTGAACCCCCATAGAAAACACCCCAGCAAAGTACTTCAAAAAGAAGCCAATTTTATTAAAACGATTCGTGAAGGTGTTGTGAGAATAAGCCAGTTCCCGGAAACACTTTCCGATTCACACGGCTCTTTTAGGAAACCTCCAGAATGGAAGTAAAATATACCCCCCATACTCCGGCACAAAAAGCCTGGCCGAATTATGGGGGGTTTTGCAATACCACTTTTTACCAAGAAGTGAAACAGCACCAGGTACCCAGGTTGTCTTCAATGAGTGATCAGCCCTTGGTTCATGGCGAACGCCCCGCAGCCCCAAGTCCATCCTGACCATTCACACCTGCCAGGAATCTCTCACCGCTGGTCGGACCAAACGGATGTCCGTGCTGGTCCCGAAGTGCTCCTCGAAGTACTTGAACCCTTCGGTATGCACGGGGAGAAGGTGGCGGGGGGGGCGGATGGTTAGATGATCTCCAGAAGTTCTTCCGGCCGGGCGTGACCAGGAGATCCCCGGTATAGATCACCCAGCCCCCGGTGGTGTTGATCCCGAAGGCCCCCGCTCCCGGGATGGAGTGGTCCACCGGCCAGAACCGGAGGGACAGGCTGCCCACCTGGACGTGCCCGTCACGGAGAGGGGTGAGTGGGCAGGAGCACGGTTGGTGTTTATCGCAGACGTTTTCCCAGAACGACAACTTACATGGCACGGGCATGAATTACCGGCATATCTATGTGTCGAGCCAATCCGCTCAACCGGCTGTCGAGGCTCACCAGCAGTTCCTCATGCTTCTGACATGCTGCCAGATACATCGTGTCATATACTGGATGTTCCAATTCACAAGCGAGCTTCAAGGCCTTTTCCAGGAGATCACCGGCATCGACATAGTGATCGACCAGCTCGCAGGCATGGCGCAATTTTCTCAACAGCACCTGGACCGGTATGTGATCATGGGTATGGTATTTCCACAGAACATTTGAGACTTCATAGGTATAGAGGGTTGGGGCGAGAACCCGCTCAGATTCCCGCAAGACTTCTGCGATGGCTTTCATTTTGGGACGTCCCAACACAACTTCGATCGCCGCACAGGCATCCAGGATACAGATCATCGTTCACGGTCTTCCCTGATGAGCGATACCGGATCGGGCAGATGGGCATATTTGCCTTCCCGTTCTTCCCGCAGGATCTGGTCCAACAAACCCTGGCGCCTGATTGTATCCTGTGAAGAGACCTGAAGGGCTTTTTCCAGTAAAACGATGGTCTCCTGGGTAATGCTTCTGCGTTCAGCTTTGGCCAGTGCAACAATTTTCCGGTACAGTGGTTCAGGGACATCGCGAACTTGCAGAGTGGGCATTTCGTTCCTCCCGGTTTATGGCATCTTCACCATTGTACCCTCTATGCGATGGGTATGCAATATGCATACATCGTGCAGGCATTTCAGTGACCTTCCGGGAGGCGATGCCCGAATGTCAAAGACAACATATATCTCTATGTCGGTATCGACATCGGTGGCCACCGCCACCAGGTGGCGATCTGTGACAGATGAGAGGCTCGCAAAAATTTTGGGGCCACATTTTCTCACCAGGGCTGTTTCGTGATGCATTGATCCGTTTTGTCACAGCCGATGTGCTTGGCCGGATCATTGCAGGGATTACACCTGAAACGGGTGGCCCGCATTTCTCCATCGTAGGGGCACGGCGCGCCGCGCCCCTACCGTCTGGCACCGTTCCTTTATTATTCGTTGATCTATACACAATTGTTGTGCATTCTTGAAAAGAATCTTTTTAAAATCATGGTGAGGTGGATTAATGATATACTTTGGTTCGATTTGAACGACTGCCGAAGGAACCTTTATTACAGCTGACCGTGCATTTCTCACCCAATGATCACCGAAAGCCTGTGATGTAAGAGTAGGCGATAAAGAGTTCCAGCCATGAGGAAGGTCATCTATTGGTACCTCTTCAATAATACTTAAAGGTATTATGATCGGGACATACACATACTTTTCACACAAGTAAGCATAATCTTCAGCATGCACCATCATTTCCAATATTGCTAAAGATAATGAACCTGCTGAGTAAATGACTGAAGTGCCTGGGCGGCTCAAGAAATGAATATCGGTACATTGCATAATATCTGGTTATACAATACATTAGATTAAATAATACGCAAAAAAAATACATGCTATAGGCCACTACAACGAGGAGACCCATGGAAAAGAAGCTTCCCGGCATGGTTTGGGTATTCGTCGGATTCATCCCCTGGATTGTATTTTGGATTTTGTCCGGGTCGGAGCTGTGGACGGCGGCAGTGTCCGCAGGACTGATCGCTTCGCTGATCCTCAATGCATATCGCTGGCATCAACACAATTTCAAAGCGTTGGAAGTGATCACGCTCATTTATTTTGTCGCCCACCTTACCTTTACGGAGATACTGGGTTCGCCCTTCTTTATCGAGTACGGTACGATTCTCTCCAGCTTCGCGCTGGCAGGCATGGCGTGGGGCTCGCTTGCTGTGCGTTCACCCTTTACCTACCAGTACGCCCGCGAGGATTGGGATAAAGCCTATTGGGATGATCCCCACTTCCTTTTGATCAACACCATCATTACTGCCGTCTGGGGTGTGATCTTTTTGATCAGAGCCGCCTTTGCTCTGGTTGCCGTCTTTTCTGATCTTTCCGAAGCCGCCCGATTTTGGCTGGTGGTGATCCAGCCCAATGCCGGCATCGCATTGGGAATTATTATTTCGGCACGTTTCCCGAACTGGTTCTTGCGCTTTGACCTCAAGCGGCAGATTGAGGCACTTGAACCTAACCCATGGGAACCGCCCACCTTTAACGTAAGTTCCCCTGCAGGGAAAGACCGGCACGATGTCATAGTGATTGGCTCAGGTATTGGCGGTTTGAGTGCGGCGGCGCTCTTGGCAAAGCGTGGACGCAAGGTGATCGTGTTTGAACAGCATTCTCTGGCGGGCGGCTTTTGCACATCATGGGAGCGCGTTGTGCGGCGCGGCAGCGAGCGTTGGCGTTACGTGTTCGACGCTGGTGTGCATGACGTCAGTGGATTAGGCGAGCGCGGGCCTGTCCGCAATCTGCAAAGACAGCTGGGAATCAACGAGGAGATTGACTGGCGGTTGATGAGTCACGAGTATATCCTGGGTGACATACGTCTCACGGTACCGCACGACCCTGACGAATTCGTGCGGGTACTCGGTGAGCATTTTCCCGGGGAGCGCGCGAACATCAAAGCATTCTTCGACGAGATCACCCTGGTTTATCGAGAGATGTATGCCGGGGTCGAACAAACGGGCGGCGTGCCGCGTCCAGTCAATACGGTTGATGAAATGCTGGCTTACCCCAGGACCCATCCGCACACCTACCGGTGGATGGACGTTCCCTTCGGGAAGATGCTGGATAGATATTTTGGAGACATACGCCTGAAAGCATTTCTTGTGGTACTGACCAGCTACCTGAGTGATGATCCAGCGACATTGACCGTCGGCGCGATGGCGCCGATCTTCGGTTTCTATTTTGACGGTGGTTATTATCCCGTCGGCGGTTCGCAATCGTTCCCTCATGCTCTCGTGCGCGTGATTGAAGACAATGGCGGTGAGGTGAGGCTTCGCGCGCCCGTAAGCCGGGTGCTGGTTGAGCACGGAAAAGCGCTGGGGGTTAAGCTGGCCAACGACGAGAGACACTACGCCGAAGCGATCATCTCGAACGCGGATGTCCACAGAACCTTCCTGGAGCTGGTCGGGCGCGAGCATCTGCCCAGGGCGTTCGTCAGTCAAATTGAAACCCTCAAACCTTCCACTTCCGCCTTCGCCGTTTTTCTGGGAATCGATTGCGTGCCGGACCTTGCGCCGATCACGATGGTCAACGATATTGCCATCATGACCCCGTCTCAGGTTGATCCCTCTCTCGCACCGCCCGGACATGCAGCAATGACATTGATCTCATTACTGCCGCAGGCAGAAGCGGCGATGTGGGATCGCCATGCTCCCGGCTATGCCGAGCGCAAGCGCGTATACGGTGATGAGTTGATCGCGACCGCTGAAAGGGCTATCCCGAATCTGCGCCAGCATATTGTCTATCGCCAGGAAGGTTCGCCGTCCACTTTTGCGCGTTATGCCTGGACGACCAACGGCGCGATTTATGGGCTTGCCGACTGCCAACCCCTCCTGCCGATGAAAACACCGATTGAGCGGTTGTATTTGGCGGGCGCGGGCACGTTCCCCGGTGCCGGTATCGAGGCCGTGGTGATCTCAGGCACTTTGGCAGCCGACACAATTTACCGGGGATGACACCCAGTGGTAACGTCTCAATCACTGGACAAGGTTTTTACCATTTCGAGGGCTTTACGGGCTTCGCTCTCATCAATCGGTTCCCTTCAGTATTCAGGTGCGTTAACCAGCCGAATGCCTGGTGTATAATAAAGAAATTATTCCCTCGGCCGATGGCCCGTGCCTTGTGGTAAACGGTAGCACTTAAGTTATTAACTTACGGGCACACGCCAGCCACTCATCTTTCGGACGGGGTTCGAGATTGCCAACGAACAGATCACTTGCTGGCGGGGTCCCTTTGGAGTGGAGACCGACTCCACCAGGAGGGTGTTTTCAGACCGTTTGCCCTGGCGTTCAGAGGCGGTCTTTCGAATATTCATGATCACACCATCGGCATTTTTGCCTTTTTCAAAAAGAAGAATGGCTCAACCATGGTATTATTGGAGGGGAGGCAGTGGGGAAAATGGAGTTATCCACAGGAAAAGTGCGGAAGTTGGGTTGAGCCTTCATCATAGATGTAAAATAGCGGGAAGTTGGGTTGACATCTTTCATAGAGGTTGTACCATGTAATGAGAGATGAGTGGCCGATGATTAGTAGTCAAAATGTTTACTGTGTAATTTTATAATCAAGCGAGATCAATCAAGTTGTAGTATAATACCATGATATAAGGATGTAAAAGAATTGACTGAACCCGTTCTTGTAGCGCTGCTCTTCGCTGATAAAGTTATAGTGGAAGATAAGAATAAAAAGAAAACCATCGTTGGCACTTTCACTCGTTTTTACTCTGATAAGTTTCCTGTTTCCTTTCCAACTTGGTATATTTACGCAGCAGCAACCAACATATCGGGAGATCACTCTTTTTCTCTCATCCTTGTTTTAGAAAAAGAAATGCAGGTTGTATACCCCATTAACGGCAAACTGAAAGTGGAAGATCCTCGGGCTGTCATTGAACTAATATTCCCAGTAGATCAAGCAATATTTCCCGCTGCTGGCGAATATACCCTTACATTCAACATAGATGGTAAACAAATCGGATCAAGAATGCTTGAAATCGTACAGTTAGAGCAACGCGGGTTTGGAGAGGTTATCCAATGAAAAATCAAGAAAATAAACAGACCGAGAAGGTTGAATTCAATTCTATTGGGAAAAAGCACGATATTCTTGTCGGTACGACGACAACCCTTGAAGCTGATTATCCAATGCTGAAGTATATTAACCTAGCAGACGAGGGTTATGAGATAGAGTCCGAGATATTTCAATTTGATAAAGAGCTTCATAAGCCTACAAGTAAAGTAGTATTAAGCGATATATATGATATACAACAGCTATTACGTCAAAACTTCGGAAACATCAAAGGACTACGGGATGTATATATTCTCGAAAAAGGGAAAGAAACGCAAGTATGGCTAATCCTTTCGGTTGAAGACGACGACTTACGTAATAGCATATATGATATCCAATATTTACTTCTCACTGAGCATCCTTATTTACAACTCGATTTCTATGTTGTCGCACTTGAAGACAGAACTCTTAAATCAATGGTTCCGACGAACGCAATGCGCCTTACATTGGGGTAAATGAGAAATGCCGGACAAGCTGGAACACCTTAAATCAGCGAGACGTAACTACGATATTTCAAAGTTATTACTGGACAACAAACACAAATGTACTGAATGGGTGGTAATCACTTTATTCTATTCAGCGGTTCACTTTCTCGAAGCCTATCTCGCTTCTTTACCCACTCCACTGCATCCTGGCAACCATTCCGAAAGGAATACTTTAGTTGCCCATTATTTTTCTCAAAACTGCTACAGGAAATATGCTCTTCTCAAAGACATGAGTGTTGGTGCGAGATACTATTGTAAGGATTTCAAGCAGGGATATATAGACTCTTCTATACTTCCAGCCTTTGAGTTTTTCAAGAAACAAATAAACTATCGGTTGGGTACACAAAAACTCTAAATCCAATGTGTCTTCTTCCGGATAAGATGGCGTATAATCCGGCCCAAAAAGCTTGGCCGGATTATGGGGGGTCTTGCAATGCCACTTTTTTTCAGAAGGGAATCGGTGCCTACCCAGTTATCAGTGAAGATACAAAAGATACCTGGCCATTCTGGTGGACAAAGCACACTACCTCCTGGAACTCTCTCGCTACGTGGTGCTCAATCCGGTCCGAGCTCGATTGGTACAGCTGCCGGAACAGTGGCCATGGGGGAGCTATCGAGCCACGGCGGGACTGGCAAAGGTC
>PWXL01000033.1 GCA_003561145.1 Candidatus Atribacteria bacterium | reverse complement strand
GTACTCCCCTCTTTGTGCTCAGGGGACTGGTCTTTATAATAGGCATACAGCTGGAAAACACTCATAATGGAAAGCAGAAAATTTCCGGTCTGGAAAAACAGCTCGTCAGGGGGAACCAGGTCGAACAGCTCGCGGGCTACCTCGTGCCTTCGCTGGTCCCTGTAATGAACAGGGTTAGCCAGGAGTTTTCCGTTCCGGTCCAGGAAAGCGAAATCTACCCCCCAGGTATCGATCCCAAGGGAGTGAATGGACGATGCGCTCTGAAAGCCCTTGCGGATGCCGTCTTGCAGGTCGTGGAAGAGACGCAGGGCATCCCAGTAAAGGGTACCGGCCGCTTCTACCGGGATATTGTCGAATCGATAGATTTCCTCAAGGGTGAAACTGCGGCCATTGAACCGGCCCAGCATGGTCCGGCCGTGGCTTGCTCCCAGGTCGAACACCAGGGCATTGTGGGTAGCCATGGCACCCCTTTCCTCATTTTTTATTAGAGTAGAAAACCCTTATTCTGCTGTCAAGTAGTTTTGACGATTGCAGTATGTATTGTAAAATATTTTCAATATTTCGCATAAAATCTTGACACACTAAAAATAATTTTCATATACTTTTGTTATGTCCACACTGTTACGAATAAAACAGGCATATCCTGGGTTGAATCCTGGTCAACGACGTATCGCAGAGTTCTTCCTGGGCCTGTCGTTCGAAGACCTGAATGCCTCGATCGACGAAATAGCCAGGCGGGCCGATACATCGGTGGCATCCATATCCCGTTTCTGCAAAAAGCTGGGCTTTGAGAGCTTTCAGCACCTGAAAATGAGCCTTTCCCGAGATTTACGGGAGGAAACGGTTGCCCCGCTTCCCCTGTTCCTCCCCAACGACGAACCAGACCTGGTAATCCGGAAAGTCTTCGCGGAAGCCGTGATGAACCTGCAGGATACCGAGCAGACTATCGACTTCAACCTGGTCAGACAGACCGTTGGGGAAATCGTCCACTGTGGCGCCATTTCCTTTCTGGGTATGGGGGGCTCGGGAGGGGTGGCCATGCTGGGAAGCCAGTTGTTCACCCACCTGGGGTACCGGTCCCAGGCCGTTTGCGACCCCTATGCCATGCTGGTGGGGGCCGGCCACGCCCAGCCCGGCCAGGTGATGGTGGGCATTTCCCACACCGGGCGGACCCGGTCGGTGGTCGAAGCCCTGGAGATTGCCGGGGAAAACGGGGCAGTGACAGTTGGGATCACCAACTACCGTGCTTCTCCTCTGGCCGATACCGCCCGGCTGGTGCTCCTCACCGCCTGTTACGAAGGGAGGGGGCATATCGCCCAGTCCAACTCGATCATTCCCCAGGTGGCGATCATCAACATACTGTATCTTCTGGCAGCTTCCCGGAGCGCCCGGGAAGTCCAGGAACGGCTGGAACGGATCGAGCAGTCGGTCCGCAATCATTTACGTATTCTTGAAACCGAAAGGAGCAAGCGCAATGGAACGGGTACATGATCCAATCATCTTCGAAAACGTGATGGACGGAATCAACCTGGCCGATCATATCGTGGCCACTTACTACATGAACGACCGGCTGGAGGGGGAGAAATTCATCGACCACTTCAAGTTGATCGAGTCAATGGCCATCGAGGGTTCAACCGGGACCTGGGAAAAGGTAGCGGAAGATTCGGAAGAAGTACGCCGCATGCTCTCGGGCAAAGTGGTGGGCTATTACGAACTCCCGGCGGCTGACCAGTTTACCAAATGCGCCGTGGTCCAGATCGCCTTCCCCATCAACGCCTGGGAAAACAACGTTCCCATGATGCTCTTGTCCATCGCCGGCAACTGCTTCGCTTACTCGAAAGACCTCCGCCTGCTCGACGTGTTCCTGCCTGCGGACCTGGTCAAGAACTTCTCGGGACCGAAGTTCGGGGTTCCGGGGATCCGGGAACTGCTCCAGGTGCCGGAACGGCCGATCTCGCTCCATATCATCAAGCCCAAGATGGGCATGACCCCCCAGGAAACCGGTCAACAGGTCTACCAGACCGCTATCGGCGGGGCGGACATGTGCAAAGACGATGAAATGACCTCCGACACTTACAACAACAATTTCCGGGACCGGCTGAAGGCGGTGATGGAGAACATCGACCGGGCGGCCGAAAAGACCGGCAAGAAAATGATTTACCTGTGCTCGATCACCGACGAAGTCTCCAGGATGAAGGACAAAGCCCATGAAGCCATTGAGCTGGGTGCCAATGGCCTTCTCATCGCTTATTCGGTGGGACTGTCAGCTATTCGCCAGATTACCGAAGACCCGGCAATAACGATTCCGGTTATGGTGCACAATTCACATATGATCGCATCCATGAAAACTATTTCCTGGCCGGTCTTTACCAAACTCCTGCGCTTGTGTGGAGTGGATACCACGCTCACGCCTACCTTCTGGTCCAGCATCCCCATGGTCAGCCTGGAGGAAGGGATTCGCTGCCAACATGTGGCACAGGCACCTTTTCATGGTTTCCGGAAGATGTGGTCCATGCCGGCAGCCGGTACCTACCCGGGATTGGCTCCGGTCCTGATGGCCGAATACGGCAAAGACATCCTCATCCCCTCCGGAGGCGGCATGTTGGGACATCCCGACGGATATACCGCTGGTGCTCAAGCCTGGCAGCAGGCTATCGCCTCCGTGATGGAGGGTATCCCTATCGTAGAATATGCCCGGCGCCAGGAAAACAATCCTCTCAGGAGAGCGCTCGAAAAATGGGGTTACCTGGAAAGACCTGTAACACCCTGGCTGCGGGTGGCCCCCCAGTTCCACCCGCGGAAATTTCAATTTGAGTAGTATATGGAAATCGTAAGAATTGCAAATAAAAGGGACCCCCCATTGGAAATACGAGGGGAAAAGGTTATAATAATTTGTAACAGTTTTCACTATTTAATGGTTGCCGCTATTTTACTTCTCAACACTCTTTCAAGCTTTCGTTGAAGCCTCTATTTAATAAGAAAATTAAATTTTATTAAGGAGGTTGTTACCCATGTCAAGTTCTTTCGGGAGAGAAAAAATTATTTGGTTGGTACTGGCGATTTTGGTAGTGGTTCTTTTCAGTGGGGGGATGGTTAATGCTCAAAAACCATATGCCGGGGAAACTATAACCGTTGCCGTGCATGCTGTTCCCCATGCTACCGGTGTGTACATGTTCCAGGAGGCTTTTGAGCGGAAAACGGGCATCAAGGTAGAGGTTATCGAGATGGCACCGGAGGTTATTTATGAAAAACAGATGACCGAATTTTTCGCCGAAAGCGGTGCCTACGATGTCGTACAGTTCAACCCGGCTTGGATCGCCGATTACAGTCACCACCTGGAACCCCTTGAACCATTGGCCGAACAGTATGACCTGGATTTTCAACTGGACGACATCATGCCCATATTCCTTGACTTGTACTGTAGCTGGGAAGGAGTATGGTATGGAATGCCGTGGGACGGGGATACCTGGATGTTGTATTACCGCCGTGATTTGTTCGATGAGCATGGATTTTCCACTCCTCAAACCTGGGAAGAATACCGGGAAATCGCAGAATATTTCGCGGGCTGGGATTGGTCCGGTGACGGAGTAACAAATTACGGATCAGCTTCCTATCTGAAAAGGGGCCGAACCTACTGGACATTTTTAGCCAGGTTTGCCGGTTTTGGCGGGAATTATTTTGATGAAGACATGAACCCCCTGATCAACTCTCCGGTGGGGATAGAGGCCCTGGAGAACCTTCTGGAGACCATTCCCCACGAGCCCCCTGGAGCCCTGGATTACTCTTACATGGAGGTTAGAACCGCCTATGTAAAAGGTGATGTGGCCATGGTTTTACAATGGACCTGCGTGGGAAAGGCGGCGGAGGACCCCGTGGAATCAGAAATAGTGGGTAAAACCGGTTATGCCGTGCTTCCCCAGGAAAGAACCATGGTAGCCGGTGGTTGGAACCTTGGCATTCCGAGGTATTCAGAGAAAAAGGGAGCCGCTATTCAATTTATCCACTTCATTACCCACCCGGACATCAGCCTGGACATAGTTATCGATCCGGCCACTTCCCTTGATCCTTACCGTGTTACCCATTTTGTATCACCCAAATTCCGGGCGTCCTGGCCTGCTGCCGGAGAATATCTTGACGCTATTGAAGCCAACTTGGAACAGGGTTTTCCCGACTTACAAATCCCCGGAGCGGCGGAATACATGGATGTCCTTGACTATCAGCTCACCCTGGCCTATGCGGGAGAAAAGACCGCCCAGGAGGCCCTTGAAGACACGGCCCGGGAATGGGTGGAAATAACCAGGAGATTGGGCTTTGAGGAACAGAAAAGTGCCTGGTTGTCTCAGCTTGAGGCAATGAAAGAGCTGGGGTTGATTGATTAATCCAGCGGAAATTCAACTCCCGGCTTTGTGTGGGAGTATTTAAACACAACTCAACCGGTGGGGGGTCATCTCTCACCGGTTGAGCTTATAAATTAATAAATTGGACGTACGAGAAGTGACAGTGTGGAAAATTTATTTATCTCGTTTTAAATATGTATTACCAGTAATATTGATTTTGCTGGTAATTACGATTTTCCCCCTGGTATATTCTCTTTCCCTGAGCTTTTTTCACTGTGACTTAAGAACAGGGGGAAGATGGATATTCGCCGGAGTTGACAACTACGTCCAGGCCCTTTTTCATGACAGCAGAGTTTGGAGTTCCTTTAGAAATACCCTTATGATCGGTGGACCGAGTATCGGACTGCAACTGCTTATCGGGCTGGGTCTGGCAATTCTTCTCCACCGGAATATCTATGGCAAATCCGTTATCATTTCTCTTCTGGTTACTCCGGTTATGATTTCACCAATAGTAGCGGGATTGAAGTGGAGAATGCTTTACCATGAGAAATACGGTGCTATTAACGCTTTTTTAAGAATGTTGGGATTAGACGCTCAATGGGCCTGGTTGGCGGACCGAAACCTGGCGGTTCTGGCTGTTATTTTTACCGATGTTTGGGTATGGACCCCGCTGGTTATGATGGTTGTTTTGGCCGGTCTCCAGTCCATTCCCCTGGAGTGCTACGAATCGGCCAAGATCGACGGTGCTTCTTCCTTTCAAGCATTTTCCTATATAACCCTTCCATTACTGAAATTGCCTATTCTGGCCGTAGTGCTCATCAGGATGATAGACACTATAAAGCTTTTTGACATTATATATGTTTTGACCATGGGAGGTCCGGGAGGAAGAACAGAGACTATAAGTTTTTATGCCTACCTGGTGGGGTTCAGACATTTTCGCATGGGGTATGCCGCTGCTATCTCTTATATTATCCTTATCGTAACCATTGCTTTAACCATGATTTTTATTAGACTCATGAGGCCCAAGGAAGCGTAAGGAACATGAGAAAAAGAACTCAAGTGTTAATAAAGGCTGTCTTGATATACGCCGGTTTAGCTCTGGCTCTTTTTGCCGCCCTGTTTCCCATTGCATGGACGGTTTCCACCTCTTTTAAACATATCGGTGAATACTACACCTATCCACCGGTATGGGTACCACGGGAACCTACATTGGCCAACTACCAGTACATTCTTTACACTGCCGGTCTTGGTTACTTGAGAAACAGCTTGGTGATTTCCTCCTTGAATACCTTGCTGGTATTATTGGTGAGTATTCCGGCTGCCTACGGAATTGCCCGGTTTTGGGGGGGTAGAGGGAGCCTGCCTTTTTGGATTCTCTCTCAGAGAATGTTCCCTCCCATTGCGGTAATCATACCCCTTTTTTTGTTGATGAGAAGAGTGGGTTTGATCGATACCCACCTGGGGCTTGTGGGGGTATACAGTACCTTTAACGCAGCTTTTGCAGTCTGGCTTCTGATCGGCTTTTTTGTTGAGTTTCCCAAGGAAATAGAAGAGGCGGCCATGGTGGACGGCTGTACACGGGGCAGTGCTTTGGTCAGAATTGTTTTACCCTTGATTTCTCCCGGCATAGTGGTGACGGGGATTTTCTGCTTCATCTTTTCCTGTAACGAGTTTTTGTTTGCCCTTATTTTAACCAGGGAAGCCGCCCGCACGGTGTCTGTCCAGCTTTCCGCCTTTTTAGCCCCCACCAGGATATTGTGGGGGGAAATGTCAGCCCTGATCATTATTTCCATCATTCCTATTTTCATCATGACCATGGCTGTGCAAAAATACCTGGTAAAAGGCCTTACCTTTGGAGCTGTTAAGGGTTGAGCGTTGGTTGAAGAAGTCAAACGGCGATTAGGGGATTCCCGTTTCACGGAATATCAGCAAACCTATTTTCCACTTTCTACCTATATCCATAATGAGCTGTTTATAAGGTATTTTGTTTTTTTCATTCGGAATACCCAGGTATTTGAAAAAAACGGAATGGACGGTGTTGTTACCGTATTCCAGTTTCATGACGATAGATGATATATTGATGGACACCGGGGTAGGGGATATCGGTTCGTACATATAACAACTGGGGGAAAAAGAAATGAATTACATGAAAAGCCTGACGAGTGGTATCGTTTTTCTGATCATATTATCGCAGGTTTCGTTGTCTGCAGGAGCTCAGTCCAGTAACCAGGTTGAAGGAGAACTCATGGCATTGGTGAGTCAGGAGTGGGCTGCCTACCAGGAGAAACTGAGTGTGCATGAAGGAGGTATCGCTGTATATCTTCTGACGCCGGAGAAAAGCTTTTTTGCCGCAACCGGCATGCAGGAAGATGTCGATCAGCATATCCACTTCCGTGGCGCGAGCACCACCAAGACATTCACGGCCGCTTCCATAATGTTCATGCATCAAGAGGGGCTCCTCGATATTGAGGATTCCATCGTTGATACTATTCCCGGGACAACACAACCATATCTTCCTGACACGGCGGAATATGATATCCCTTATAAAAATCTGATCACCATTCGCCAGCTTTTAGGGCACCGGGCCGGTGTTTTTGACGTGAGTAACGACGATATTCCTGAAAACGCTGAGGCGTCTTATGCCGGTCGGCGGTATACAGAATATGTCCGGCAAAAGTCAGGTGAAGACCATACCTTCACGTTTGACGAACTGGTCGGGGTAGTTGCAGAAAACAACCTTTCCTACTGGGAACCGGGTGAGGGTTTTCATTACAGCAATACCGGTTACTCCATGTTGGGCAAGATCATCGAACGGGTGAGCGGTATGACCTACAGGGAGTATGTCGAGACAACATTTGTGAAGCCCCTTGGTCTGAGCGGAACGAGTTTTCCCAGCCAGGGGGATGAAATGACACTTCCTTCTCCCTATGCGACCGGGTATATTTTTTACGGTGGAAAGGTCTATGAGACAACCGAAGACAATATGTCCCAGGCGGTCGCCGAGGGTAATATCATCACCACGCCACGGGACCTCGCTACGTGGATAACTCTTTTACGTTCTGGGAATGCTGGTCTTGCACCGGGCACCGTGGCCATGATGAGCGATGTTACCCAGACCGGTGAATTCCATGTCTGGTATGGGTTGGGAATCACGTATACAGAGGGACTGGGTTACGGTCACAATGGAGCTCACGCAGGATATATGACCGTTGTGCGGTATGATCCTGATGATGAAGTCACCGTGATGGTTTTTTCTTCTCTCTTGAATGCCGAGGATGTTTGGGGTCAAGGAGCGTTCAAGGTTGAACTTGCCCAAAAGGCAAGAGGTATTGCAGGGTTCTGATATTTCACAATACTTTTCCATTTACAAAGGAGATTTTCATATGAAATTTCCCGTATATTTCGCGCTGGTTGTCGGCATCCTGATGTTCATTCAGTGGGCATATTTCATTGCCACCGGACAGGTCCCGGAATTGGAAACCGAACCTGCAAGAATAGTCATGCACATAGTCGCAGAAGCGGTAACCGCTGTTTTTCTCATTATTTGCGCTCATCTTCTCATGCGGAACCGCCCGCAAGGTGTGCAGGTTGCCCTTGTGGCTTACGGGATGCTCATATACACATTGATCCAAAGCCCGGGGTATTTTGCCCATCGAGGTGAATGGCCGCCTGTTGTGATGTTTGGAGTATTGCTCATCCTCTCTTTATACGCGGTTTTCCTTCTTTTTCGATCTTCTTTTCGCACCCGGGAATAGTACCACTCAACTCTTTACAGGGGCTT
>PWXL01000141.1 GCA_003561145.1 Candidatus Atribacteria bacterium | reverse complement strand
TGAAGGTGGTTTCCCCCTCATCAGTATGTTTTTCGATATATTGACGGATGAGCTCGTCGGTGACAGTCCCTACGCTGGCACAGAAATACCCACGTGCCCAGAGGTGCTGTCCCCAGTAGCGCTTCTTGAGAGGGGGGAACTCCTCCTGCAAGAGGCGGGAGGAGCGTCCCTTGAGGTTGTGTGCGATCTTGGCCGGGCTGATGGAGGGTGGGCAGCTTATGAGGAGATGGACATGGTCTGGATTGACCACTCCTTTCACAATGGTCCATCCCCGGGCCTGGCATCCCTGCAGGATGAGGTCCCTGAGTCTTTTACCCACTGCTCCTCTCAGGACGTGGTAGCGGTACTTGGTTACCCAAGCTATGTGGTACTTGATGTCGAAGACGGTATGACTGCCCCTGCGGTAGTCGGCCATGAGTCACTTTCACCTCTTGGGAACATGGTACCGGTTGGAGGAACTGTTTTCAATGTGCTGAAAGCTCTTCGCCTCAAGGCGAAGGATTGAGACCTGGTGCTTGGAAATTAAAAACTTTTATTTCAGGTCTCCCGCATCTTAACAATCGAGCAAGCTTGGTTGTCAAGATCGGGTGAGAGGTCTTTCTGATTTACAGGTCATCCCTGTAAATGTTATTGAACCTCCGGTATCAGCGATCGAAGGAGTTGGGAAATCGAATTTTTGTCGGAGGAATCCAACTGTTTCAAGGGATGATGAGGTTTCCCACTGCATTTACCTAGCACTTCTAGCGCCTGTTTCAGACCGCCGATCCAAGGTTGGTAGTCAAAGACACTAGCCAATTGATTGACCTTTTTCTGGATGGCAAATATTTCTTCCCACTTTTTTTTACCAGCCATATTCCACATATCGGAAAACCAAGAGGGAGCGACATTGGCTAACCCAGGAACCAACCCGGACGCTCCAGCCATCAGACTTACGGCGCTCAGATTTTCAATCCCCTGAAACACCTTGAACCCTTCCTCCTGGAAGAGGGTAATAATCTCTTGAAAACGGGAGAAATTTCCAGAACTGTCTTTCAGACCAACGATATTGGGGTGCTGCACCAAAGTCTCCAGGATTTCCAGGGAGATATTGTTTTTGACAAATTGAGGAATGTCATAAAGGATCAACGGTACATCAACCGAGTCGGCAATCCGGAGAAAAAAAGAAACAATTTCATTTTGTGAGTAAAGGTAATAAAAAGGGGATGATACCACCACGCACAGCGGTTTGATCCCGGCGATTTCACGATAGAATCGCAAACACCGCTCGGTAGATGTTTCCGTTATTCCCACAAAAAGAGGGATTCGGTCCTCAATGGCCTCCTGCACCACTTCTAAAAAGATCCTTTTCGTCCGGTTGTCAATCGCGGCGAACTCTCCGCAGGTCCCCAAGGCAAAAATCCCGTCAATCCCCCCGTTAATCAGATATTCGACAACCTTTTTTGTACCCTTTAGATCGATTTCATCGTTATCTCCCGGAACAAAAGGAGTCACCATCGGTGGTATGATGCCTGACGGAATGAGTGAGTCAACCAAATTTTGACCTCCTTTCTAAATGCATTAACGATCAGAGGAAGCGAATACCCAATGATGTGGATGAAAACTTTTATACAAGATATGTAGACATATCCCTATCATCTCACACCCCTTCTGAATGTTCATTCTATGATTTTCGTGTTTTGTTCCCTCGGCGTGTCGAGAAGATGGTTCCTATTTAACTACAGTTATCTGTGACAGGTATACTATAAACGTAGAATTCATTTTCCTCTCCAACAATGCTCAACGTAAACCAGCGGCCCAAAATACCCAACCTTCGACTTTCTAAAGCCTCTAGCTTAACCGAGGGGAATTTCTCGTGGTCAGGGTTTACACTATTTTCTTATGCTCTATCATCGTTCAACACTAAACTCCTCACAACTTGATATTCCCAATACACCAAGGGAGGTGGTTCGATACCCATCTTTAGCCTAAAAGAGGAACTGACAGAGCATACCTGCTCACTGCCTCAAGCAGAAAATAATCCCCTACAATCCATTCGCAGTCAACTCCTTTGTCCCTTGAATAGAAATAGCAAGAATGGGGAAGGATACCCCCGGCTTGATTACGGCGCAGGTGTTCGAGACTATCATCAATCAGGGATGCAATTAACGCTTCAGCCTGTTTTCTCCAGTGCCTTCGTTTTGCTCCCGCCGAAAGGACCAATGCGTGAACAAGTGCGGAAGCCAAAATCGAGGACGCGGACGCATCGCGGGGAACATTGGGAATGTTCGGATCAGTCAGATCGTAAAAAGCTTGCTCTGGCTGTTGTGAATGATCTAGAAAGTGACCTGCCATAGAAAAAGCGGTGTCTCTATAACGGGTAATGCCGGTGTATTGATAGACACAGCCGAATCCGTAAACTCCCCAAGCCTGCCCTCTCGCCCAGCATGAATCGTGATCATACCCCTGGAGCGTGCCTTTTTCTCTGACTTTTCCGCTTACCGGGTCAAAACAAACGACCTGGTAAGAGGAAAAATCGGGACGGACGTATTCATATAAAATCGTTTCAGCCGTATCACATCCAACCTGATAGAGCGTTTCGTCACCAGAAATCTCAAAAGCCCAGAAAAGAAGCTGTAAATTCATGATAGTATCGATTATGGCGTATCCTTGCTGATCGCCAGAAATTGGGTCTCCGTGGGCAGGGATGAATCTCCCCCGTGGATTGAATCGTTTTTTCAACCGATACGCCGCTTTAAGCGCGCCATTTTTTAAAAAGACCTCTCCGGTTAGTTGAAAACCCAACACGCAGGAGTAGAAAAACAAGAAGCCCAGATCGTGATCGTTGATCTGTGATTTCAGTTCGATGATCTTCTTTGATAATTGGGATGCCCGGTGAAGAAAACGGTCATCCCGGGTCCAGACATACGTCAACCATAAAAACCCCGCCCAGAATCCTTCCGTCCAAAAACCGTTCATGAACCATCGGTTTTGCAAACGGTCAAAGTAATCCGGAAAATCCTCTTGAAAGCATTCTAGGTTGGCCTCCGTTCTCTTGACCACTTCTTCAATAAACTGATGGACCTTATCCTCAAACGAGTTTTCTGCTCTTTTCTTGGTCATAGTCCGGTTGACTCCTTTTATCCCTTGACCGCTCCAGCTGAGAGACCGGACACCAGGTAGCGTTCTAACCACAAAAAGAGAACAACTACAGGAATTGTGGTAATCACACCAGCGGCCATAATTCCTCCCCATTCGGTTTGGCCAAAAAACGAAAGTTGTTCCGAAAGGACAACCTGGATGGTTTTCGCCCTAGCGCTGCTAGTAAGACTCAATGCATAAATATAGTCATTCCAAGCCAGGATGAAGGCGAAAAGAACTATGGCGGCGATTCCCGGTGCGGCGACAGGTAACACCACCTTGTACAGGGCTTTAAAGCGACTGCATCCATCAACCATGGCCGCCTCGTCCAGTTCCTCGGGAATGGACTTGAAAAACCCAATTAGAAGCCACGTGCAGATAGGAATACCCAAAGCTGCATAAGCCAGGACGAGAATGGTTATCCTGTCCAATATCCCCAAGTTCCAGGCCAATCGGTACCAGGTAACTATGACCAGTGGACCTTTGAACATTTGAAAAAGAAGGAGCAATATTCCGATCATCCGCCTTCCGGGGAAGGTAAACCGAGAAAGGGCATAAGCAGCAAGAGCACTGAGGCCGCCCGTCAGAAGCGCCGCAAAGGTAGAGGCCAACAGAGTATTTTTCATGAAAACGGGAAGATTCGGACCGGTTGCACCTAGGGCCCAAACATAGTTACGCAGTGTAAAATCCCGGGGTATCCAGGTGGGTATGACTGAAAATATTTCTGCCGGCCCCTTCAAAGAGGAAACGACCAGCCAGAGAATGGGGAAAAGGGTGAATATGGATAGGAGAATCAGGCCGATGTAATTCCCGCCTTGGATAATATTTTGTATCATCAATCGGCGTTGTCGCAGTTTTCGCCATTGCTGGTCAGGAATTTTGGAGGTTACTGTGTTCATCACTCATTCCTCCGCTTTGGTGTACTTAAGATAAATCAGGCTGAAAATCAGCACAAAAAGAAAGGAAAAGGTGGCCACAGCAGCACCCCGTCCAAACTGGTATTCCCGAAACGTTTTGGTGAAAACATAGGTACTCAGAACAGACGTCGAATAGCCAGGTCCGCCCTCGGTCATCACCCAGATCATACGAAAGTTATTCCATGTCTCGATACTACCAACTAAAAGGGTTATGGCCAGTATGGGCCGGATGAGAGGTAAGGTTATCTTGAAAAAGGTATGGAAGCTGCTGGCTCCCTCCACGCTGGCTGCCTCGTAAAGGTCTTTGGAAATGGTCTGTAGCCCGGCCAGGATCATCACACACATGTACGAGTATCCTTTCCAGGTACTGGCCAAAAGAAGCATCGGCCATACCGTGTCATCCCGGCCAAGCCATACAATATAATCAGAGATGATACCAAACCTCTGTAGATAGTAATTCATTAGGCCCCAATGCGGATCGAGGATCCAACGCCAAGCGATCCCCACCACCACAATGGGTGTCACCCATGGGACGAGCATAATTCCTCGAAAAATTGTCCGGCCGCGTAATTTCTTGTTCAGAAGAAGTGCGGCGAGAAAACCAACGACAACCTGCAAAAGGGTCGATCCGACAACCCATACCAACGTATTTTTAAAAACAAGCCAGAAATGATGGTCCCGAGTAAACAGGTACCAGTAATTCTGGAGACCTATAAACTGCGGTACCGGGGAAATAAGAATATTCAACCGATTGAAACTCAACCAGACTGAAGAGGCTAAGGGATAAAAGCCAAAAATGGCGAAATACACAACGGCGGGCAAAACAAAGAGATATGCGGCCCTATGCCTGTATGCTTTTTTTTTCCAATGAAGCAGAAGTTCCGCGTTTTTTCTCATACATATTCCTCAGAGGCAGAGCGGTGCCCCGGTGATAAGTCGTAAACCTCCATCGTTTCCGGGAACACCGCTTCCTCTTCAAGAGATATAGAGCTTCTTACTGATATTCTTCCATGATCTCATCGAACCGTTCGCTAATCATTTGCAGAGCAGTATCCGCGTCAATCCTCTCCGCCATGTAGTCATTGATGATCCCGGTAAATTCCCGCTCCAACCGTTCACCTGCCAGCAACTTATGGCGGGGGATTCCATACTTGGCCATAATATCCATGTAATCAGCCAAAAAACGCGCATTTGCTTCAACCACTTCGTCCCCATAATCCTCATAATAGAAGGCTGCCGCCTCCCCGTGCTCGCCCGCTGCAATATCTTTTCTTGTCGGTAAAGCTATTTGTGCAGAATAGTCAAGGTTGTTTTCCTTAGAGGACAGATAGGTCATGACCTGCCAGGCGGCTTCCTTATTTCGGCTCCCGGCAAACATCGCATATCCGGAGTTATTGACCGGAACCCGAAATTCCTCCGCCGATGGTCCCTTGGGAAAAGGAACAGCCCGGGTATGAATAAGGGCCTCCGGCCCACCAGAAAGAGTGATGATATTCGCTGGCATAAAAGCGCCTGCTACCATCATACCGACCTGATCAAGGGAATAGGCCTGAAAAGCCTCCTGCAGGCCCATAGTCATATACCCCGGTGGCATAACTTCTTTAAGGTCAAGCAGGAAATCCAGTAGTTCGCTTCCCTTTTCTGGGTTCTCACCAATTTCATCGAGGTAGAAATTGTTGCTGTGAGCCATAATCTCCGCATGCCGCCAGCCAAAACGGGAAAGCCCGGTGGGATATACAAAGCCCCACTGGTCGATCCTTCCATCACCACTGGTATCTTTGGTGAGCTGTGCTGCCACTTCCAGAAAACCATCCCAGGTTTCCAAATCGTCCAGAGTAAACCCTGCTTCATTCAACCAGTCTTCCCTGACATTCAACCCATACGGAACCCCGAGGGCGGGGATGGTATAGAGATTCCCGTCCATCATGGAGTATTCCAAAAGGCTGTCAACGAAAATGTCACGAGTAACACCATGCATGGGGTTCTCATCGATCCAGGAATCAAGGACTTCAAACATACCCATCCGTGCGAGAGGCAAAAAATCTTGCTGCAAAACAAAATCCGGTACGTTTCCAGCCATTATCATGGTAATCAACCGGTCGTTCAGATCAGGCCAGCCGATGTATTCTACCTGCATCTCAATATCCGGAAATACTTCACTGATTTCCCTGGCCAGTCTTTCGACCCGTGCCTTTTCCACCTCCGATGTTCCGGGCTCTATATAATGGACCACCGTCCTCCCCCAGACAACACCCCCAAACAACACACTTATACACAAAACAGCCATTAAGAAAATCCCCAGTTTACTTTTTGCTGACATAATATTTAACCTCCCCTAAAAAGTAATTACTTCACTGAATCTTCTCCCGTTTGATTCAGCTTTTCATTGAATCTCTTTTCCGGACTTTCAAAATGTATCTCCATCGCCTTCCTAGCCGCATCAACATTTCGCTCTATAAAAAATCGGAGAATATCCTGGTGTCTTTTCAACGATCCTTCCAAGTCCGGTTCTATTACCAGGCTTTTGTCCCTGATCGCATTCATGGTCTTCCAAAAGAGATGAATCATCCGAATGAGAACCCTGTTTCTTACAGGTTCGAATAGAGTAATATGAAATTGTTCGTCGACATCTCGAATATCATCATTTCTCTTGACCTTTTCCGCGAAGCGTTCCAGAATCTCCCTTAGGCTTTCCATAATTACCGGGGTCTGGTGAAGAATAGCTTGATCAATGAAATAACATTCCAAAGCTTTCCTGATATGCAGGAGTTCCAGTACCTCGGCCCCGTTTACCAAAAGCGCGTAACTGAGATTGTCCAGTATCGCGTCAAAATTGAATGAGCGGACCACCATCCCCCCTCCCCGTCGGCTGTCGATAATGCCTAAGGACTGTAGCCCTTTCAGGGCTTCTCTCAGGGAGGATCGGCTGACTCCCAGACTCTGGGCTATTTCATGTTCTGTTGGTAGGCGATCCCCGGGTTTCAAACCGCTGTCCACTATGTACTGTTTCAGCGCCTTCTGTACTACCTGGTAACGATTTTCAATTTTGATGGGAGTAAGAATCGTCTTTTTCATAGTCTTATTATAGTATTGTATGATAATATGACTTACATGTCTATACCTTACACCCCATCTTTTAATCTGTCAAGATTTCCACCATAAAATGCCTTTATTCTGTGATAATGTCACCCCTCCCTGTAGAATGAAGGGATGATACTCACTATGACGAAGCAAGAACGAAACAAACTCTACGTTGCCCGGTGTCTTCTTGACGGAAAAATGACTATCAGTGAGGGAGCAGAGCTTCTGTGTCTCAGCGAACGCCAGGTACAACGCTTGAAAAAGGGGGTCGATGAAGAAGGCGGGGTGTTCGTCATGCACAAAAACAGGGGCAGGAAACCCCTGCATGCTCTTTCTGATACGGTGAAACACAGGGTGGTGGCAGTGAAAAAGAAGGAGCTGTATGCTTCGGCCAATTTCTCCCATTTCCAAGAGCTTTTCATTTTGTGAGAACACAACTACCTTTTGAGGCGATATATCAGAAAATATTTACAGCTTACGTAGTTTCTTGCTCACAACTAAACTGTACCCTTTTGAAGTATTCGAACCTCCGGCACCATCCAAACGGTACACATTGGTGGTTGCGAAGTGCACTGTGACGTCCTTTTTCTTGTCAACCACAACCTTTTTGAGAAGCAGCCTTGCTACCCTCTTGCGTAGCCCCAAGTCGCCGGTCTTAAGATCACTGTGAAGTTGCACTAAAAGAGCGCTAATCTGAGCATAACGTTACCGGCTCAATACCCAGGGATTCGTTCATGCGCAATCAATGTTTCTTATCCCACTTGAAATGATTGAGTAAGAACTTAAGTTCCTGTAGGCACCATTTCTGACACCATGTCCCTCCAATAGCCTCAGACCATAGCCTTATGGTAAAATAGTTATTGTCTATAGAGAAGCTTTTTTCCATTATTCCCGCCGGATTTTAACATCTATTTATATTTATAACGGTTTTGCCGGGTGACCCTGAAATGAGAAAACAATCGAAAACGGAGAAGACTACGTCTCTTATTGTGAAAAAATATACAGGAAAACTTTATGCGAAGGGTATT
>PWXL01000116.1 GCA_003561145.1 Candidatus Atribacteria bacterium | reverse complement strand
TATGTGGTGCGTGGCAATCTATGCAGTGTTTGCATGCTTATTCTGAATTCTGAATACGGAATTCTGAATACTGTTTTCACTTTGCGAGCCGAGTCAACATACGAGGCGTGGCAATCTATGCTTTTTGCGAACACACAAGCATAGACTGCCGCGTCGCATCAATCCTCGCAGTGACGGGCTAAAAAAATTCTGAATTCTGAATACGGAATTCTGAATCCTGTTTTTCATTGCCTCCTTTTTATAGAGACAGATCTTTCTCCAACCGGACTATATTTCGCGTGTCACGGCGCTCGTAGCTCATCCGGTCAAAGAGCTTACGCACAAGATAGATACCTAATCCGCCAATTTCCCGTTCTTCTAAAGAAACATCGAGATCCGGTTCTGACGCTGTCAGCGGATTGAAAGGAGCCCCATCATCCTCGATGACAATAACCAAAGTTCCTTGTGCTTGCTGAAGGGTGATGTGGATTTCGTGCTCCTCATCATCCTGATAGCCATAATCAATAATATTGACTACCAGTTCTTCCAAGGCGAGGTTGATTTGAAACACAAGGTCTTGCGTCAATAAGAAATCCCCTTTTTGGCTCTCCAGGAAAGCAGGTATTTTGTCTGTTTCGGACAAAGAGTTTTTCAATACCAGCTCTGCGTTCATCTCTTCCCTCCCACACCCCAATACCTGAGGGCGAGAAGGGTGATGTCGTCTGACTGTTCGACGCCCTCGGAAAACATATGAATTTCTCTGACCACTGTATCTACCAATTTTTCCGGCGGGTTGTCCAGAGAACCTTCCAACACTTTCAACAGGCGTTCTTCGGTAAAAATGTTTCCCTGCTTATCAAATGCTTCGCTCACTCCGTCTGTGTATAAAAGAATGGCATCCCCCGGTGAAAGAATGATACACCCTCCGGGAAAGGAAAAATCCGGCACGATCCCTATTACGGTCCCCGGATCGATCGTTTCAAACATCACCCGGCCTCCCGTTCTCATCAAGGCAGGAGGGTTGTGTCCACCGTTGGAATACAGAATTTCCCCGCTTCTCACATCAAGGACCGCGCAAAAAATGGTGGCAAACATGCTCGCTTCGTTGTCTTCGCTGAGGTCCTGGTTCAGCCGTTGCAGGATGTCCCGGGGATGTATTCCCTTTTCGGTTTGAGCCTTGATCAAAGTTTTCGTCATAGCCATGAACAGGGCGGCCGGCACTCCTTTCCCGGAAACATCACCAATCAGGAAACAGAGGTGATCTTCATCCAGGAAAAAGAAATCGTAAAAATCCCCACCCACCTCCCGGGCTGGTTCCATAACAGCATAGAGTTCAAACTCAACACGATTGGGAAAGGGGGGGAATATTTTCGGTATCATGCTCATTTGGATTTCGTGGGCGATCTGCAGTTCGCTTTCAATCCTCTCCTTGGCTGCCGTGGTCTCCTTGAGATGAGCAATATACGCCCGTAAGTCTTGTGTCATGGAAGTAAAAGAGGCACTCAAAAGTCCAACTTCATCATTGCTTCGTACAAGCGGTAATTGAATATCCAACTTACCCTTTGCAATCTCGCCGGTAGCCCCGGCAAGGGCCCGGATCGGTTTGGTGACGGATCGTGAGATGAAAAGAACCGAGGCAAAAAGCACAATAAAAAACATGGTTGCCAAAGTGAGAACAATCCGGTTCAACCTGCTCACTTCGGATAACAGCTCTTCCCGGGGGAAAATAATTCCAAGAGACCACCCGCTCGAAGGTACCGGTGCATAGGCTAAAAATGTGTGATCTTCAAAAAATGAGTTTTCCAATATGGTAAAGCCTTCTTCCCCCCGGATCATTCGCCGGCCTATTTCCCGAAGCGCTGGTTCTTCACGCACTTCGGCCAAACTAAAAATACTTTCATTCATTACATAGGCGGAATTTGGATGGGTGATAAGGGTCCCGTTCTGGGAGAGGAGAAAACCATACCCTGTCTCGTAAATCCTGATGGAAGATACAATTTCCCGGAGCCAGGAAAGAGAGATGTCAGCGGTCACTATCCCGCGAAAAAACCGGCGACGGTCTTCCCAACGGTACAAAGGGACTGAATAGGTAGACATGATAATATTCCCACCGCCCTCGTCATAGTACGGTTCACTCCAAATGGTTTGGTTTAAAAGTTTGGGTATTTGATACCAATCCTGAATAAAGTAATTATAGTCCTCGCCGCCCAGGTAACTCATCTTCACCTGGTACTCGCTCTGGTAATAGTACGGAGCAAAAAAGTATTCCTCGGGTTGATAGCTATAAGGCTCAAATGCAATAGCTGAGCCGTAAATCTCCGGATTCCTCATTACCGTTTCAATTAACAGGTCATAGATATGTACCTGCTGAATGTTATTGTTTGCTAACACCAGGGCAAGTGTTTCCGGGACTTTTGCAACCGGATTGAGAACCGACTCAATGAGGTTGACAGTGCTTGACACCAGGTAGCGGGCATTTTCTTCCGCCTTCTCTTCGATAGTACGGCGGGAAAAACGATAACTATAAAAAAACAGGAAGGTGAAGAGCAGTGCTGTCGACGTGAATATCAAGAGAATCAGGCGAAACGTCAGACCTCCTATTCTCACTGTGCCACCTCTTCGCCCTCGGGGAATGAGAGGTGGAAGGCATCATAGCTTGGTTGTGTTTCAATGAATTGCTTTTCCCGGAGCTGCCTGCACACAAACTCAAAATCCTCCCGGCGGAGATATCCCAAGGGGCGGCTGGTGTCTTCCGGCATCATCATGTCTTGCATGCGGGCGAGCATCCACCGTTGATGTACCCGGTTGGTCCCGGTATGCGCTTCTTCTGTGTAACGCATCACGATATCCAAAGTACGTTCGTAATCTCGAAACGCTTCATGCCAGCCTTCTTGAGATGCCCGAACAAAATCCTGGACCAAACGGGGGCTTTGTTCAATGGTCGGGGCGAGACAGTACAGGCCGTCTTCGGGAAAATTGAGCTCGTACTCGGAAAAGCGGAAAGTGGTGATCTCCTCAGGATCAAGGCCTGAATTTCGCAGAAGGTAATACTCATTATACCACATGGCTGAGGCGACATCGACCGCCCGGCGGAGAAACAAGTTCATCGTAAAAGATTGCTGTATCTCGTTCACCTGGATGTTGTACTGTTCAAAAAAGGCCTGGGGAGCGATGGCAAAATCACCTCCCCACAAACTCACTTTCTTCCCTTCCATGTCACGGGGTTTTTCAATACCGCTGTCTGCGTGGGCAACTAACATGAGACCGGAACGCTGAATGACTTGGAACAGATTGACGAGGTCGTATCCTTGGTCATAGAGCTGCAGGGCGCTGGTCAACCACAATAATGCAAAATCTGCTTTCCCTTCTTTGAGAAAGCCAAAGGCGGAGATACCCGGGCCCCCTGAAAGAAAGGTGACATCAAGGCCGTAGCGTTCATAGATCCCCGTTTCTTTGGCCACAAAAAAACCGGCGAATTGCGACTGGGGAATCCATTGGAGAGCCAAGGTCACCGGCCGAAGCGGCGCTTCTCCGGCTGGGAGAAGCAGAGTCACACCGAACACAACACACACCAGAACAACGATTTGGAGGAGCCCTTTGCAAATACAGTGAGGTGTGAATCGTAAAGTGTGAGGTGTGGAAAAAACATGTCTTCCTTTCATCTCGTCACCGATTTCCATTTTCTTTGCCTTTGACAGGCCGACAAGCCGGCCCCTCTCTCCACACACAATACCCTTCATGCTAAATTTTTTATGGCTTCATCCTCCACGGCGTAAATAGAGAAAAATTGTGTCAGGCCGGAAAGGTCGAAGACTTCCTGCACGTACGGCTGCAGGGTACACAGCGCGAAACGGATTCCTTTTGTTTTTCCTTTTTTCAAAGCAGACAAGAGCCCTCGCAAGCCGGCACTCGAAATATACTCAGTTTTGGAAAAGTTGAGCAGTATTTTCGTACAATCTTCCTTATCCATCAGGGCTTCGATCTTTTCTTCCACCTCTTTAGAAGTGTTCGAATCAAAACGGGAAACCACGTGTATTTCGTATATATCATCAATACGCTTGCTTTGCATTGTTTTCACCTCACCTCAGCCCCAGAGAAGATTTGGATACATTGTAATGTGAGCGCCCGGCGGGAATCGATAGACAGACTTCCAGCCGGCTTGTGCTCTTGTATTATGCCATGTCTTGCCGGAATTACAAAGAATACCTTCACTGCATCAGATTGGTTCAGGGAGAAAGCCGCATCAACTGCTCGACAATAAGCCCGGCACTGTAAGCAGCAAGTTTTTTGCGCAAAACAGGGAAGCCCTTATAGGCCATCACCGAATAGGTCCATTCCAACATAGCCAAAAGATAAGGAACGAGGTCAGTTTCGAAAATGACCACCGTCTTGGCATATTGCCGAACACGGCAGATCATGCGATAGGCTCTTTCTACCATTGGGTCATCACCCGCATAGATAAAGGGGGGCTTTTCATCAAGAGAACCGATACCGGTTAACCCCCTTTCAAACTCTAAAAGAGCTTCGAGATCGCACTCATTCTCCAAACGGGTCATCTCGAATTTGAAAATGGGTTCCAAGCGGGCGAAATCGGACACAATATTCCGGTTACGGGTTTCTGAAAAATCAATGATATAGATGTTCTCCCGTTCGTCCAGCAACAGATTCTGCATATTCAAATCCCCGTGGTTGATACCAGTATACCAGAGGCGGGATTGCGACCTGCGAAGTGGATATTCTTCAGCGAGAAAACGGAAAGGGTTTGGGAGGGTCAGACCAATTTCCGGGCAGTGGATGGTATCATCCCGGCGGTTCAATCCCAACTCCTCCTCGGCGGCATCCAATAGCCTGGAAAAATTGGGTAGCGGATCGTGTTCTTTGTAGGGGGAAATTGTTTCCCAGTGAGGTTGGCCATACCAGGGCTTCAGCACCCGGGTAAATATGGTATCAAACAAAGAGAGGAGTTCCTCGGTTGAACGTTCCCGGTACAATTTGGTCAACCAGGTCAAGCTGCTCTCCGGCCCGCTGATTCCCACGAAATTATAACGGATTCCCCGTGATTTTCCAAAACCGGTGGTCCCCATAATAGTGGTGGCATTATTGAGAATATAAGGAGCAACAAATCGTTCATGGGCTGTTATCTCCCTTGTAATCTGCTCGGTTGGACCTACCTTCAATACAGTAGGAAGCATGCGCTTTCCCTGCCTGTCGTAACTTACTACCCGGAATGGCTTGGCATTGCTGAACCCCCCCCGCAATGGTTCAAGGATAACCCGTCCCGCATCGGGATAGAGGCGCCGGGCGATGATATCCCACTCTGCTGGAAAGGGATCATCACCAATCAGCTCGATTGTCACCAATTTTTCATCCCCAGAACGAATCAGGCGGGGCAGAAATACCCACACTTTTCCACCCGTCACCTCGTTTGAACCGTTGAGACCTGTCACATCCAAGAGAACATCGAGACCGGGCAGGAATTTTTCGATATCCTGGGGAACACGGATATCCTCCTGTTGTGGAAATCCGGAAAGAATCATTCCTGAACCCAGGAAAAACTCTTTCCCCTCTTCGGAATCACCCGAAACAGACAAAAAAGTATCGAGCAGCGGTTCCGCTTTGCACTCCGGCGTTCCGTACAGGGCCGCACCGAAGATTTTTCCTCCGCTTGATATGTCCTTGGAAGTAAAAACAGCATGTCCCTCAGCATCCACTTCCCGCAGAACCGTTCCTGCCCCTTCATGCGCCTCAGCTGCAAAGGCCAGTCCGACCAGTGGATATTGCTTCCCGGTGTATGATCCCACTCCCGCAAGGATTCGTTGAGCTATCTCAGCCAAGGTGACCGGAGAGCCAGCCGGTATTTCAAACACTCCCCATGGATCTCCAGAAAAACCCATAACAGAGTGGACATAGGCCAGTACTTCCCCTGCCTCCCTCAAGACCAGAAAATCCGGCTGGTTAAAACCATCAGCGGGGAGCACGCCTGCTACCTTGCCGATGGTGATCAACATGCCCAAACTTTCCAAACCTTGTTCTTTGTTTCCTCCCAATCCACCCCACCCGAAGCCAAGTTCGAGGTCGTCGAGATCGATGCCGGTCAAGTGATCAGCCTGTGTCCCCGCCAGCGTCCCCCTACGGTTGAAATCCCACAAATCAAAAGGTGTTTCCTTACCGCTGATAAGGCGCACAGTACAGCTTCTGCCACCGCAATCGATAGCGGTTGCCGTTTCCATGGCTTCCCTAGAGCGGGTTACGTGAACAAGGGCTTCATCCCGGTCTTGCACTATGCAAAAATGGTTGAGAAGACCGGATACTTCCAGGACCCATCTCACTTCCGACTGGAGAGAAAAAAGAACTGTTCCCCCATTTTTTTTTCGCAGGTGTTTTTCGAGCTTAATCAGCGAGCGGACACCGGCACTTGAGAGATAGGTTACACCGTCACAGTCGATCAACAAAAATGGAGTATGGAAAGAAAATTCCTCTACTGCCCTGTCAAAAGCTTGAGAACCCAGCCCATCGAAACGGCCTTCCAATACAAGTACATCAATATCTTGCGTATTTTCCCAATGTGCTTCAAGCATCAAATATACCACCCCTTCCCCTGTTACCTCTGTTTTTTTGAGCCTTATATCATGGACCAAATGTCTTATGCTCGTTCAAGTTCCCCCCCACCCTATGGCAAACCAGTGCATCATTGAAACATATGTACCTGTGTTTCTGGAGTCTGCGGTAAATATCTTCCTTGTTTGTCTTTGTAAAACAGTATACCGAATTTTGAAGAAGGAGTGTGAGCATATCAAAAGGCTTCCTCCCGGGAATCCACAGAAGAAAATAGCTGCTGCTGGATGTATTCTTCCGGCAATAATGCGCCTTCGGTGCCGTATTGAACACTTTTTGTTCCCACCCGCATTGGACCACTGTACTGTTATGTGGGAGATCTTAAAAAATATATTGATGTGATGGTCCCAACCCATGGCATCAAGTAAGCGTTGCCTTTAATGAGAAACCGGGATGAGTGGAGTTTTTTGCCAGCAGGTGTTAGGCTATTGTTTGGTAAGGAGGTGATGGAATGATCAAACTATTGCTCTTCTTCTTACTAGTGATTATTGCAGTTTGGATATGGACATCTATCGCAAAATCCGCGCGCCTGATTCTATGTCCTCACTGCCGGAAACAAGTAGACAAGGCCGCTCATGTATGCCCGTATTGCCGCCGTGAAATCAAGAGAGCCGACGCTCCGCCGCCTCTGGCTTGTGCTGAGTGCGGGCGCACCCTCCAAGACGAGAGCCGGCCCTGCCCGTCCTGCGGCTCAAACTGGCAAAAACACGTAGATGAAACATGAATGATATTCATCCCTTTGCTCTTCAAGGCTAGTTCATGTCCCTCCCCCTTCACGCTCATATTGATTCAGGGGTTCCCCCTGTAGGGTATAATATAAAGCAAGAATTATATGAGGCCGGTCCCACCAATGTACCGCAGCCCATCCCCGCCACCTCGTTTTTTCCCCGGTCCCATCAATCAATAAGGAGAAAGAAAAATGTTTGACAAACAAAGCATTACTGGTATTTGTGGAGTGATTCTGTCTGTGTTCTTGATAGCCGGATGCGCACCCACACCACCACCCTGTTCCCACATCATCACTGCCACTTCCGGAGCCAACGGGAGCATCCACCCGATTGGAGAGGTCATCGTCGCCGAAGGGAAAGACCAGAGCTTTGTCATCACACCGGATACCGGGTACCAGGTTGCCGATGTCCTGGTGGATGGGGAATCGGTAGGAGCGGTAACCAGCTATACCTTCGAGAAGGTCACCGCACATCACACCATTTATGCCACCTTCGAAGTGCAAACCCAAGAACCTGCTGGTAATGGCTGATGAGAGGGGCCAGACCTGCCTTCGCCTACGTTTGTTCGAAGATGGACCAGTAATAGGTATGTTCGACGAGAGGGGAAATCGAATCTGGAGCGCACCCTGACCGGCTGACCATAAGAGGCATATCCGGGGGATATACCAAAAAGTGAAAGAATTGTTTATAGGAGACCTAAATTTTTTGGCTCTACATAAAAAATGGCAGGCCCGGCAGGATTCGAACCTGCAGCCCCCGGTTTTGGAGACCGGTGCTCTGCCGTTAGAGCTACGGACCTGCGCTTGCCTCTGTATCTTACC
>PWXL01000147.1 GCA_003561145.1 Candidatus Atribacteria bacterium | reverse complement strand
GTACCTCATCCGCCACATCCCCGTCTTCGCGAGTAAGAAGCTGCGGTCCACGCTGCACAATGGTGACGCTGCTCCCGAAGCGCCGGAACATCTGACCGAATTCCAAACCTACGTATCCTCCTCCCAGGATAATGAGATGCCCGGGAGGACTGGCAAGTTCCATAATCGTTTCGTTATCGAGACAAGGAATCTCCTCGATTCCTTGAACCTGGGGAATCCTTGGTCTTGTGCCAGTATTGATGAATATCTTTTCAGCCTCGATGCTCAAGGATGTTTCAGAATCAGTGATTTCCAGGGTATGTGTGTATACGAAACGAGCTGTTCCCCGAATAAGCTCGAGATTTTCAGCGTTTGAGAGAGAACTCTCGTTACTGGAACGGAACTTGTTGACAATTGAACGCTTGCGGTCACGTACTTTTTCAAGGTTTACGCTCAAACCCGGTACTGTAACACCATAGTCAGCGGCCCTTTGCACCACATGAGCCACACGGGCGCTCGCCACCATGGTCTTGGTCGGAGTACAGCCGTAATTTACACAGGAGCCTCCTATAGAGCGGGATTCAACAAGCGCTGTTTTTGCGCCCTTACCTGCCAGGGTCATCGCTAGTGGCACACCACCCTGTCCTGAGCCAATCACCACAGCTTCATATCTTGCTTGTTCACGCATGAGCTTTCCCTCCTCCTTATCCCCTTTCTGGATAAACTGCCGGTTACGGTAAAAAATGTTCTACGATATCTCGCCCTGTGGGTTTTCCTGCAAGAACACCGGAGAAATCCTCACGTTTTTCCACTGCTTTTTGCACGGCTGCCCCAAAAAAAGTATCACCAAAAAGAATTGAACCGACTAACATACCGTCTTGGAAAACAAAACGGTAGTATTTGCCCTCGTTCGTATACTCAAAAACGAGGTAACTCCCGTCTTCCGGCTGAAATTGACCAACGCTCAAGAGGTCCACACCGAGAACTTTCAACGAGTTGGAACGCGGCAAACCCCCGAAATCCGTCCATATACCGCATACGTTGAGCCCACTGATGCTTCCCTGGAACTGTGATGCACTCCATAAACCATAAACGTTACCATGATGCTCGGCCAGATCCCCTGCTGCGAATACGCCCGGGCAACTCGTTTCCATGCGGTTATTGACAACAACTCCCCGGTTGACTTCAAGCCCGGCGAGCCTTGCCAGGTAACTATTCGGCCTTACCCCCGTTGCAAAAATCACGTGCTCGGCCGGAATGATTGTTTCGTCCTCGAATTGTACACCTCCCACACACTCATCACCCAATATTTCCCGGGTACGAGCACCAAAACGCATCTTGATGCCCATCCCCCGCATATGCTCAGCCAGCATTTCACCGCCAAGCTGGTTGAGCTGGCGCGGCATCAACCATTCATGGCTTTCCAGCAACGTAACATCGCCCCCACGGCGTGCTATAGCTCCTGCCGTTTCGATACCGAGTACACCACCCCCGATACATACGCAGGGACCTCCCTGCGAAGCCTGTTTCAACAATGCCTGAGCATCTTTTACGGTACGGAAGGTATACACACCTTGCTTGTGAACGCCCCCTATCGGAGGTACAAAGGAGTGAGAGCCCATGGCCAACACAAGTTGATCATACCCAAGGCGCTTGCCGCTGCGAAGTGTGACGACACGGCTTTGAACATCAAGGTTTGTCGCCTCTTCACCGGTAAGAAGTTCGATACGGTTTTCTGTATACCAGGTAACCTGGTGCAGAGGCAAAACATCGAGCGAAAGTTCTCCAGCCAGGAATCGAGTCAAGTTCAAACGGAAATAGGGAAGTTCGTCCTCCTTGGATACCATAATGAGCTCTGCTTCAGGTGCTGAATGACGCACTGACTCAGCTGCCGAAACCCCCGCTACACCCCCGCCTATGACCACAACCACATCTTTTCTGTCAGTATGGGTCAGAGGGGAAGCTTCATCCAGCAATGGTTCAAACCTTTCTCTCGGCGCACCGCAGACAGGACATGTATCAGGAGAAGTCGTACCCTTGTGAATGTAGGTGCAATTCAGGCATTTCCATAATTGCACCTGTTGCAGGGGTTCGGTAGCGGGCATTGTATATATTTCAAATGCTTCGCTGCCGGCACCGCACACCGGACATACATCGGGCGGTTCCTGGTCGCGATGAATATACCCGCACACTGTACACCGCCACGCCTTTGTTTTTCCATTCATGAAGCCGGAATCCTCCCTTTCCCACAATCATACTCTTGCGGAAAATACAGATGAGGAAGGGAGACATGTCAAGCATTCGTGCTTCCTTCCTCATCTGTGAGTATGTTTGTATTATTTGACTTCGTCAAACTTACTTTTCGGAGCCCCGCATACCGGACATGTATCAGGTGCTTCTTCAAAAACTGTATTCCCGCATACAGAACATACATATACCTGCGCTGAGGGCAAATCCTTTCCCTTTGTAACGGCTTCCAGGGCTTTCGAATATAAACCATGATGAATCTCTTCGACAGCGAGAGCGTATTTAAAAGACATCATGGCTGCCTTGTTCTCCTCTTTTTCAGCTTCGGTGAGGAACTGGGGGTACATGTTCTGGAATTCGAAACCTTCGCCGGCTATGGCCTCCTCCAGATTTTCAGAGGTGGATTTCACTCCACCCAGTACCCGTAAATGTGCATGAGCGTGGACCGTTTCAGCTTCCGCTGCTGCCCGGAACAATTTTGCTACCTGGGGAAGACCTTCTGACTCTGCTTTCTTGGCAAAAGCCAAATATTTACGGTTAGCCTGGCTTTCACCCGCAAATGCTTCCTTGAGATTATCCTGTGTTTTCATGCGAATACCTCCTCATGTTGAATGTTTTCTTTTCTTGCCTGCTGCCTTCTTCCGCCGTTCTTTTCACTGAATACCATGTCACTTAATAAGCCACACTCATGTTTTGAGAAAACAAAATTTTTTATTCTATTATTCCTTCTTTCCGTTTGTTCCTTATCATAAAAAAATTCCTTTCATGTACAGATGATCTTGACAGAAACCGGAGAATATATTATCGTATTTTTACGATGAATACAAAAGCCTGTGGCAACCATAAGAAAACCTGTACATTTTTTGAACAAAAAACATATGGCCGTTTACCCTCTGACAAAGAAAAAGAATTGGCGCTTATTGCGAAAGCCTTAGGACATCCTGTCCGGGTAAAAATACTCACTTTTCTTCTCTTCAGAAAGGAGTGCTTTTGTGGAGAAATTTGCCGTGAATTACCGCTTGCTCAATCCACGGTTTCCCAGCATCTTCATGTCTTAAAAGAAGCAGGTCTCATCAAAGGAGAAGTTGAGGAACCGCGGGTATGTTATTGTGCAAACATTGAGCGGCTTGAGCAGATGCGTATTTTACTCAAAGAAATGCTTGAAATACATATTTTACATGCACAGCCTGATTGTACGGTTGCTGAAGAAAGGACCTGAATATGTCAGCAAAAAAAGAATACCACCTCACATTTTTTCACAAATACCTTACGCTCTGGGTCGCCCTCTGCATTGTGGGAGGCATCGGCCTGGGAAGGGTGGCTCCCGGTGTTGCTGAACGCTTAAGCAATATCCAGGTAGCACAGGTGAATATTCCCATCGCCATTTTCCTCTTCGCCATGATGTTTCCTATCATGCTGCAGATTGATTTCCGTGAAGTGGTCAACGCGGTCAAGGCACCTCGGGCAGTAGTCTTGACGCTCGTTATTAACTGGGGCGTCAAACCTTTTACTATGTTTTTCTTCGCCTGGCTTTTTTTCCGCTATCTATGGGCTCCTTTCCTTGACGCTCAACTTGCCGGGGAATACATGGCGGGAATGATTCTCCTGGGTATCGCCCCCTGTACAGCCATGGTATTAGTATTCAGCTTTCTAGCCAAGGGCTTTATGGGCTTGACACTTGTACTGGTCGCAATTAATTCGCTCACAATGCTCGCATTGTACGCTCCGCTGGGGAATTACCTCCTGGGTGTCGCTGAAATGCCCATTCCCTTCTGGACAATCTTTTTCAGCGTGATACTGTATGTCGGTGTTTCACTCGTGGCCGGTTTTATCACCCGCACACGCCTCATAGCAAGCAAAGGGATCGCTTGGTACGAGACGGTTTTCCTCAAAAACATGAGCACTATCTCCATCGCTGCACTGCTTGCCACCCTTGTGTATCTGTTTATGCTGCAGGGAGAGGTCATCCTCGAATTCCCACTCTCCGTGGCCATGATCGCTCTCCCACTCATTATACAGGTCGTTGTTATATTTTCCATAGGTTACGCCTTTTCCAAGATTATCGGATTGAAGTATGAAGAGGCGGCACCGGCCTCCATGATCGGAGCGAGTAATCATTTCGAAGTAGCTATCGCAACGGCGGTGACTGTATTCGGTCTTGGATCGGGTGCAGCCCTTTCCACTGTGGTCGGAGTACTCATCGAAGTTCCGATTATGCTTCTGCTTGTCACCCTATGTCTGAAAACAAGACACTGGTTCCCCTCCATGTTCTCCTCACAAAAGAAAACACATACACAGCGGAAGCAAAGAAAAACAACACCGCAGCTGGACACCTGATACAACTCGCAGGTGTCCAGCTCTTCCCGGTTTTGTTTCCTCTCCCGCTTTGAGAGTACCTTCTCACCCCATGGGAAGTCTTTTTCCACGGGGGTTGCACGTTTCCTACTTATAGTTCGATAACGTTGTTCACCGTTCCATCACACCTGGTTGTCGTGGTGTGGTTATGAGTATCAAGTATCCACTCGCCATCGACAACGAATTTGTATTCATGCGTCCCTCGTGGAAGCACCTTTATTTTTGTCCAGGTTCCCTCCCTGTTTCTTTTCATTGGATCAGCACTTTTTGACCAGTTGTTAAAACTTCCTGTAAGAGAGACGTTTTTTGCTTCCGGAGCCTCACACGTAAAGACGACTCTTTTTCTCTGCACTGCCATTTGAAACCTCCTTTGTAAATGCAGTGAGTAGGGAGTTGGGAGTAGTTTTAATTCATTTTCATTCCCTCCCCCTCCGCACTTTCACCGGTCTCTCCCTCCCCCGAATGAGAAAGAATATACTAATTACAAGAAAAAAGATAGTCCCTGCAGAAAAAAACGTACAGCTTTCCCAATAAAATATTGGCTTTCATTGAACCTTTTTGCATTGTAAGTAATATACATTCTCGGTACGGCATGTACAGTGTTATTTCTCATAAGAAAGAGGATGCATTATGATAGAAAAGAACGCGCTCAATTCTCTCTCGAAGATTTTCTTTTCCGGCAACAGCGCCGGTATATCCAGCGATGACCCTGTCAAAATATATTTGAAAGAGATAGGCCAGGTGCCCCTGCTTACTTCCAAAGAGGAAGTTGCATTGGCCAAACAAGTGGAAGCAGGAAACCCCGAGGGGAAACGTAAACTTATTGAAGCGAATCTCCGCCTGGTAGTCAGTATCGCAAAGCGTTACGTGGGACGCGGGATGCTCTTTTTGGACCTCATCCAGGAAGGCAATCTTGGTCTTATCCGGGCGGTGGAAAAGTTCGATTACCGCAAAGGATACAAGTTCTCAACTTATGCAACCTGGTGGATCCGCCAAGCTGTTACCCGCGCTATCGCAGACCAGGGAAGAACCATCCGTATACCGGTACACATGGGCGAAACAATAAATAAATTGATCCGGGTTTCACGTCAGCTGTTCCAGGAACTCGGAAGGGACCCCCGGGCCGAAGAGGTAGCTGAAAACCTGGGTATGTCCGTCGAAAAAGTACAAGACATCCTGAAGATCGCTCAAGCTCCTTTATCGCTGGAAACCCCTATTGGTGAAGAAGAAGACAGCCATCTCGGGGATTTTATTGAAGACCAGGGAGTCCCCGCTCCTTTTGAGGCAGCTTCCTTCACTATGCTCAAAGAGCAGCTCGAGGAAGTTCTGTGTACCCTCAACGAAAGAGAGCGCATGGTGCTCAAGCTTCGTTTCGGCATGGTAGGGGGCCGTCCCCACACGCTCGAGGAAGTCGGTGTGCAATTCGGAGTGACCAGGGAGCGTATCCGCCAGATCGAAGCCAAGGCTCTACGGAAACTCAGGCATCCGGATACTCAGGACCGCTTGCAGGACTATTGCGAAAGCATGGAATGAGGAATGCCATAGGAAGGAGTCTTCTTCAACACTTTTGAAGCTTTTTTGGGCGGTCACCTCAACCAGAACATGAACAGAATGGTCACCCCACTTATGGCCCCGAATAATACACGCGCCCTGGGAAACAATAACTGGAAAAAGGCAGCAAATAATACCATCGTTTCCCGAAAGCTCAGCTTCGGTCCTTCCTTTTCCTTGTTAGGCCTGTGATACATACTCAGGCTCCTCGTGTACTTTGTGGCAAGACACACGGTGTTCCTCGGACACTGTTTTGAGTGCCGGTTTTTCACGCGAGCACAATTCCCTGGCATACGGGCAGCGGGTATGAAACCGGCACCCCGCAGGTGGTTTTGCCGGAGAGGGTACATCGCCCTTAAGAATGATTCGCTCTTGCTTCCTGAAAGGATCCATCACCGGAACCGCCGAGAGCAGCGTTTGGGAATATGGGTGCAAAGGGTTGGCATAAAATTCCCTTTTGGGTGATTCTTCTAATACTGATCCCAGGTACATGACACCTACCCGGTCCGACATGTGTTTGACAACGCTCAAATCGTGAGAGATAAAAAGGAACGTCAAGCCGAATTGTTTTTTCAAGTCCATGAGCAAGTTGATGATTTGGGACTGGATGGAAACATCAAGGGCGGAGATGGGCTCGTCAGCCACCACGAACTGAGGGTTCAAAACCAGGGCACGGGCAATCACAATACGCTGTCTCTGCCCACCGGAAAATTCATGGGGGTAGCGACGATAGTGGTAGTACGCCAGGCCGCATGTTTCCAATATAGCTTCTACTTTTTTACGCCTTTCCCTGCCACGTGCTATTCCATGCACTTCCAGAGCCTCACCGATTGCTTCCCCTACCGTTATCCGGGGATTGAGAGAGCTGTAGGGATCCTGAAAAATGATCTGCACCTGTTTACGTAATTCCCGGAGCTTTCCCTTGCCCATGGAAAAAATATCTTGGTCCTGGAAAAAGGCGGATCCCTCAGTCGGAGTGAGCAGTTTCAATATGGTATGCCCGGTTGTTGTTTTCCCACATCCTGATTCCCCAACCAGTGAATATGCCTCTCCAGGGTAAATGTCGAGATCAACCCCGTCTACCGCTTTCACATACCCGATAACGCGGGAAAAGACACCCGTGGTAATGGGAAAATATTTTTTGAGACCTCTGACGCGGAGCATGGGTGTATTATTCATGGCTTTCATTCCCACCGTTTTGGTAGAGCCAGCACCTTACCTTATGTCCCGGCTTGACCTCAATAATTCCGGGCATCTCACTGCAGCAGATATCCATGACACGTTTACAGCGTGGATTAAAAGAACATCCCGCGGGCATTGCCATGGGATTGGGCACCGCTCCAGGGATGAAAGCAAGCGTTTCCTTCTCTTCTTCCAACCTGGGTTTCGACTGCATGAGACCCACGGTATACGGGTGCATGGGTTCTTTGAAAAGAGAACCGATTTCGGCGTCTTCCACAACTTTCCCCGCATACATAACAACAACGTGTTCAGCCATCTCGGCAATCACACCAAGATCATGGGTAATGAAAATAATCGCGGTGTTTATCTTCTTTTTTAGGTCCCTCATCAGCTCGAGAATTTGTGCCTGGATAGTCACATCCAATGCGGTGGTCGGCTCATCGGCAATCAGAAGGCTTGGGTTGCAGGAGAGAGCCATGGCAATCATGGCCCGCTGCCGCATCCCGCCACTCAATTGGTGGGGGTATTCGTTGAGAATTTCCCCTGCCCTCGGGATTCCCACCAACCTGAGCATCTCGGTGGCCTTTTTCCTCGCAGCAGGTCCTTCAAGGCCCTGGTGCAGCCCGATGGCCTCTGTAACCTGGTTCCCTATGGTATATACGGGATTGAACGAGGTCATGGGTTCCTGAAAAATCATGGCTATTTCATTTCCCCGAATCTTTCGCATCTTCGACTCACTCACGGACAGCAAGTTTTTCTCTTTGAAAAGCACTTCACCGCCCTCAATTTTTCCCGGTGGATAATACACCAATCGCATGATACTCAGGGACACGACACTTTTCCCGCACCCGGACTCCCCCACCAGGCCTAAAACCTCTCCAGGCTTCATATCGAAAGATACTCCATCAACAGCATGTATCACGGCTTCATCGGTGTAAAAAGTTGTTTTCAAGTCTTTTACTTGTAAGATATGTTCCATTATTTCGCCTGTACTCTTCCTATCTG
>PWXL01000268.1 GCA_003561145.1 Candidatus Atribacteria bacterium | reverse complement strand
TCCTTTGCCCAAACCCTCAAGGAGATCGATTACCAGGGTGCTCTCACCGTGGAGCTGTGGGGATCACAGCCTGAAAAGTACGGGCGCGCGGCTCTTGCCAGCGTTCGAGGTATGCTTGAGAAGCTTGATGAGTAAAGAGGTACCTGTGATCGAGTGTGGTCGGGATACAACAAACCCCCGCTTTGAGAGCGGGGGTTTGTTGGAAAATGCAATGCTCAGAGTTTCTGTTCTCTCTCTCGCAGGTATGCATCAATTTTATGAATATCCTCTTCGGGAAGACTAAAATCCCCGGCTTTTACGGTTTCTTCAATCTGTGCTGCGCTGCGCGCTCCCACTATGGCCGCGGTGAGTTCCGGGCGACGCAGTACCCAGGCGATAGCCACCCCGCCCACACTTTGTCCGTGGCGTTCAGCGATGGGGCGGAGTTTATCCACCAGTTCCAGGTTGATGCTCAATTGTGGTTCCTGGAACATGACATCACCCCTGCGGTGGTCATCGGGTGCGCAGGAGCTAATCCGCTCGGGTGTCATCTTGCCGGTGAGCAATCCCTTCTGCATGGGACTGTAGGCCACGACACCGATATTATTGGCACCACAGTAGGGAAGGATTTCCTTTTCCACATCCCGCTTGAGCATACTGTAGGGGGGTTGCAGAGAGGCTATGGGGTGGATAGCCTGGGCTCGTTTCATCTGTTCGACGTTAAAATTGGATACACCAGCATAACGGACCTTTCCTGATCTTACGAAACCAGCTATGGTTTCCCAACCTTCCTCGATCTCTTCATCTGGAATGGGCCAGTGAATCTGGTACAGGTCGATAACCTCAACTCCCAAGCGTTTGAGGCTCGCGTCAAGTTCCCGTTCCACGCTTTTCTTGCGTAAACGGTTGCTGATATTTCCCTCTTCGTCCCATACCAGCGAACACTTGGTGGCGACATAAGGTTTTTCCGGAAGCTCCTTGAGGACTTTTCCCACCACTTCTTCAGAATGCCCGAGGCCGTAGACGGCCGCAGTATCGATCCAATTGATACCCAGTTCGATACCACGCTTGATAGCCTCTATGGATTGTTGATCATCCTGGGGACCCCAGCTGAATTTCCACCCTCCGCCGCCGATGGCCCACGCGCCGAAGCCGATTACTGAGAATTTCAAATCGGTCCAACCTAATTTGCGGAATTGCATAAGCGATACCTCCTCTGTAAAGGCCGTGAGGGGTAAGGAGTGAGGGGTGAGGAGTACAAGACTCACTTCTTACGGCTCACGGGTAATTACGAATTTTCAATAATTTTTATGTGATCACTTTCTTTCAATTGGACTACATGACAGTCATTTTCATATGTTCTCTCAGGCAGGACGACCAAAACATTCACTTCATCGCATTGGTAGGGAAAGGAAGCATGGTGCCAGATCGCAGGGTCCAAGGCCACAAAGGTTCCCTTCGGCACCCGGAACACTTCGATGTCATCCAGGGGAACTTCACCACCGGGGGTAGCGGGACCGACGTGCATGAGTATATCACCATCCAGGGGAAGCATGCCTTCCCCGCAATAGTTGTGGTATTCAGATACATCGATCACCATCGGTCTTTTAGCCACGCGGTTTACCGAAAACATCAGTACACCGTGTACACCTGTTCTGAGCGGTACCATGTCACGGAAAAATTCTATGGGCCTTTCTCCAATTATAATTCCTCGTGGTGCAGGGTCGACCATTTTTGCGAAATTTCCATAAGGGTGAAAGCTTTTCATGGTGAGCTCTCTTGGTTTTACATTTCTCATAATGCATCTCCTCAAGTTTTATATGTAACTCCTTGAACAATAATATTAAAACAAGAAACTGATCATTCGTAAAGTATACTGTAAAAAAGATATATAAATTTAATTTTTGGATATTAAAATATATTTCGATATAAATAAGAATAATTGACAAAGTATATAGCAAATGTGAAAATTATAAAAAGTAACAAAACATGTTCTAAAATTTTATAGAACAGTAAATCATTTATAATCCAAAATCAGTGAGAAAGGGGAAGTATTCCATGTTTAATCCGCTCAATCCAAAGGAAATGGCTTCCTTTATCGATCACACTATGCTTCGGCCTGAAGCACAAACGGATGCTTTTGACAAGCTCTGTGCGGAGGCGCTCACCTACGGTTTTTATTCTGTATGCGTGAATTCCTGCCGGGTGGGTTATGTAGCCCACCGACTTCAAGGAACACGGGTAAAAGTGTGTTCGGTTATCGGTTTTCCCTTGGGAGCGATGACAAGCCGCGCTAAGGCGTTTGAAGCACGGGAGGCAATATCAGAAGGTGCTTCGGAACTCGATATGGTTATCAACATCGGTTTCCTGAAATCGGGAGATTATAGGACAGTGGAAGAGGATATCCGGGCAGTACGCCGGGCAACCCGGGCGAATACAGTCTTGAAAGTGATCATCGAAACCGCCCTTTTGACCCAGGATCAGAAAATCATGGCCTGTGAAATTGCCAAAAAGACCGGTGCGGACTTCGTAAAAACCTGTACCGGTTTTGCCGGGGGTGGAGCGACGGTAGAAGATATAGCGTTGATGAGAAGAACGGTCGGGAAGGATCTGGGAGTTAAAGCCAGTGGTGGTGTACGGTCCTATGAAAAAGCAGTTTCCCTGATCGGCGCGGGAGCAACAAGGATTGGAGCTGTCTCCAGTGTGGCAATCGTCAGTGGCCAAGATGGCTCGAGCAGTTATTGAGATCGAGAAATTGTTAATTTGCGCAACATTGCAACACAAAGGGTGACAGATGAGAAAGGTGTAGTGTTGTTATGGGTCTGATTATGGAAAATGAGTGGTTTCATGCCGCAGTGAGTCTTACCGGGGGTGAGATCACCAGCCTATTTGAGAAAAAAACCGGAACCGAATATCTTTGGCAGGCAGACCCTTCATGGTGGAAAGGAACCGCACCTATTCTCTTTCCTGTCATCGGTGGGTTGCTGAATGAATCATATCACTATGCGGGCCAGACATATTCCTTACCGGCTCACGGTTTCGCCCGAAAAAGTGATTTCCTTATTCAAGAGCGTGATGATGATGAAGTTACCCTGTTTTTTTCTTCCAGCGATGAAACGTTGAAAAACTACCCATTCGAATTCATTTTTTCAGTCAGGTATATATTGGAACGAGGAGGAGTTACTATATCTTATTCGGTAATGAATACCGGGAGCTCAACCATGTATTTTTCTCTTGGATCACATCCTGCTTTTAATCTCCCCTTCGCAGGAGGAGCATTTGAGAATCATTATATTCTGTGGGAACGGGAAGAAGACATGGAGCGTTTTTATTTTAAAGATGGTCTTTTGGTGGCAGGAAAATCCGATCAGGCATCTCACTCCAGAAGAATACTCTCACTTTCCCGCAATACCTTTGATAGCGGACCGCTCATATTTATGAATCCGAATTCCAGAGAATTTTCGCTCAGAAACAGCCTGAACAATCGGGCGATTAAGGTAGTGACGGACGGTGTTCCCTATTTTGCTCTCTGGTCCAAACCGGACGGTGCGCCCTTTGTCTGTATAGAACCATGGCATGGAATTCCGGATTGGAGCAATGCCAGCGGAAACCTGGTGGAAAAAGAAGGTATTATTCCTCTTGACGCGGGATTATCCTGGTCTTCTGGGTACCGCATAGAGATTCATCATTAGTGGAAGAGGAGAGGAGGAATACGAAAACTCATGGATTTGCGCTTAAAGGGTAAAAACGCGATTGTTACCGGCAGCGCCGGTGGGTTTGGAGAAACATTAGCCTATTTTCTCTCATCAGAAGGGGTAAACGTCATTATCGCTGATATTAAGGAACCTGAAGCTCAAAAGGTCGCGAAGCGCTGCAGGGAAAATGGAGTACAGGCGTATCCCGTTAAGACCGATCTTACCGTTGGAAGCGAGGCTCGTGAGTTGATCGACACCGCAGAAGAGCTTCTGGGACCGCTCGATATTCTTGTGAACAACGCCGGATACTGGCCGACGAATATGGTGGTTGACATTCCATATGAAGAATGGAAAAAGACCGTTGACATCAACCTGACAGCGGTATTTTTAACCTCCCAACGGTTTGTGCAGAAAATTATCGGTCGACAGGGAAAAGGGAAAATACTCAACATAACCTCTCAAGCCGCTTTCAATGGTTCGACGACCGGCCATGCCCATTATGCGGCAGCGAAGGCGGGCGTGGTGACCTTCACTATTTCGCTTTCCCGCGAGGTAGCCCGCCAGGGCATTACTGTAAATGCATTAGCTTTGGGCATGGTGGAGACTCCCATGTCACGGGAAGCTTTAAATCGTGCCCGGGCAGAATATGAAAAACGTATCCAGATCGGCCGCATCGCGAAGCCTGATGAAATCGCCTCTTTGGCCGTATTCCTGGTTTCAGATTGTGCGAATTATTACACCGGGGCTACCTTTGACGCCACCGGTGGCATGATCAGCCGCTGAGAAGAGAGGGAAGAGACAATGAAGCTCTACGGAATAGGAGACTTGTTCATTCCTCACAAGTATATTCGCGAAGGCTTCGTCTTATTCGAAGAAAGAGGTGTTTCAGTTGAAACAGAAGACTGGAGACTCAGTGGTTTTCAAGAACTGCAACATCTCAATTCCCTGGTTGAGCAGAGTGGGAGCGATGCTTTCGAGCCACCCGATTATGTCTTTGAGGCCGCGAAAGATGCGACCATCGTTATCACCCAATTTTGCCCGATCACTCGAAAACTGATCGACCACTGCCCTGATTTGAAAATAATAGGGACACTCCGGGCTGGATTGGAGAATGTGAATGTAGCCCATGCAAAACAACAGGGGATCGTTTTGTACAACACGCCGGGGAGAAATGCCGATGCGGTAGCGGATTTTACCATAGGGATGATGATAAGTGAATGCAGAAACATAGCGCGGGGCCATCATGGGCTCAAGCAGGGGGAATGGATACGGGTATATCCCAATTCGGGCACAATACCTGATATTCCGGGGAAGACCATCGGGATTATCGGTTTGGGCGAAATCGGCAGGAAAGTTGTCCAGAGATTAAAAGGGTTCGAGGTAATCCTTCTTGGGCATGATCCCTATTTGAAAGAGCCTTTACAGGATGTCCAAATGGTGGATTTAGAAGAACTTGCGGAAAATTCCGACATCGTGACCGTACATGCACGCTTGACAGAAGATTCAAAAAAAATGATTGGGAAGGCATTTTTTACGAGAATGAAGCCCACGGCTTATTTTATCAATACCTCCCGCTCTGCGTTGGTAGATGAAGAAGCCCTTTTTGAGGCGCTTCGCAACAATACCATTGCCGGAGCGGCCCTTGATGTGTTTGATAAAGAACCTCCGGGGAGAAACTACCCTTTGGTTACTCTTGAGAATGTCACACTCACTCCCCACATGGCAGGAGGGTCCAATGACGCTTTTTATAATTCGCCGAGGAAATTGGCGGCGGAGATGATAAAAATCTGGGAGGGAGAGAAGTCTCGTTATATGGTAAACGATGAGGCTTTTGACGAAGTTGTCTCACAGTTGAGGTCATCACAATGAAGGGTACATATTTTCTGGCGATTGACTGCGGTTTAACGGACACCAAGGTCGTTCTCTTTGACCGTCTAGGAACCGAAATTGCTTTGGCAGCGGAGAAAACCGAGGTTGTAAGCAGTGGTGACGTGAGTGAGATCGATATGTACGTTCAATGGGAAAAGGTATGCACAGCGATAAAAAAATTATTGCGTAATGCAGGTACTCTTGGAAAGGAAATCAAGGGGATCGGGGTGACCGGTCATGGAGCAGGAACCTATCCGGTGGACCGCAACGGTGTTCCGGTACGCAGGGCTATAACATCGATGGATAACCGGGCTGCCTCTTACCTTGTGGATTGGAATAAACTGGGGGTTTCCGCATCCGATCGAACACGCCATAATCCATGGGCGGGCCAACCCATACCTCACCTGGTATGGCTCAAGAAAAATGAAAAAAAATCTTACGAACGTATCAAATGGGTTTTTTCGGCAAAAAACTGGATCACCTACCTTTTGACTGCTGAGCCGTGTGCCGAGCTGACCGATGCTAGTAATTCCGGTTTTATCAATCTCCAGAGCAGGGAATACGATCATTTTATTCTGGCTACGTACGGGATAGTCGACATCGAGCAGGCTTTGCCGTTTTTACGACCCAGTACGGATATTGTAGGTTCCATCACTTCACAGGCTTCACGGTCGACAGGCCTGCCGGAAGGGATACCGGTGGTGGCGGGATTATTTGATGTTATCTCCTGCGCACTGGGAAGCGGGGTGTATGATGAGCACTGTTACAGCATCATCGCAGGTACCTGGAACATTAACACGGCCTTTGAAAATCATCTTCTGGAGGCCGGAACCACAACCAAGTGTTCACTGGGAGCAGACGGAAGAAGCTATGCCTATGTTGAATCAAGCGCTACTTCTGCCGGAAACCTCGAATGGTTCGTGAGGAGTTTTTACAACATGCTGGGCTTGCAACAAGCCGGTGATCAACTGTATGCCTGGATCAATGAGGAAGTTCAAAGACGAAAGACGAATTACCACAGCCCGTTGTTTTTTCCTTTTCTCTATGCTTCTCATCTGTCGAGGCAAACCGGAGCCAGTTTTACTGGATTACGCCCGGAGCACAATGTATGGGACATGGTCAGGTCTCTTTATGAAGGTGTGGTTTTTGCCCATTGCCAGCATCTGGATCTTTTACAGAAAAATCACCTGAGGAGGAATTCCGCCGTTCTGAGTGGTGGAGCCGCAAGGAGTGAGCCCTGGTGCCAGATGTTTGCCGATATCACGGGTTTATCTATTGAAGTGACTGAAAATACCCAGGCCGGAGCTCTCGGTGTTGCTCTATGTGCTGCTCTAGGAACCGGAGTGTATTCCTCTTTAGAAGAAGCAGTAAAGGTTATGGTGAAAAAAGAGAAAAAATTTACCCCGCGTGAAAACGAGCGAAAGAAATACCAGGAACGCTATGCCCGGTATTTAGAGTATGTGAATTAATCCCGTATTTGTATGAACAAAGGAGGAAACTGTGAATACGCAACGTGAAGCACTGAACGGAAAAACCTGTGTGGTAACCGGGGCCGCGGGCAGCATAGGCTTAGCGATTGCAAAACGTTGTGCCCGGCAGGGAGCAGGTGTTGCACTTCTTGATATCAATCCCGGTGTATTGGATAGGGTGGAAGAAATGAAAAAAGAAGGATTTCAAGTAAGGGGGTTTGTGCTTGATATCACCAAACAGCAGGAAGTATGGGATTGTTTCTCAAAGATCCATGACACCTTCGGGCCTGTCTATGCATTGGTCAATAATGCGGGTTTTGTTGATCAGAGGCCGATAGAAGAAATTACACCGGAAATACTCAGTAGAATATTTGCTATCAATGTTTACGGGACACTGTATTGTATCCAGGGCGTACTTGATGGTATGAAAAAACAGGGGGATGGAAAAATCATTAACTTTTCCTCCAAGTCCGGGAAGACCGGGTCCGCATTGATGGTTCCTTACTCTGCCGCCAAGGGTGCGATCATCACCTTAACCCAGGCTGTGGCCTTTGAAGTGGCTTCTTTTAATATTAAGGTGAATTGTGTGTGTCCGGGAATAACCGAAGCCACCGGAGTATGGTCTGAGGTCAGCAGGAGTTATATACAGAACCTGAACCTCTCTGAAGAAGAAGTTATACGACAATTCACGAAAAAGGTCCCTTTACGGAGATTGACCAGGATAAACGATATTGTCGATTTTGTCGATTTTCTTATTGTAAAGGGAGAATACTGTACAGGACAGGCGTTCAACATTACCGGGGGGAGGGAAATGCATTGAACAGTCATCCTCCTGTTTCTGACAATGCTGTTGTGTATTACGCACCACGTGATATCCGGGTGGAAAAAGTAGAAACAGCTGCAATAACCGAACCGGGTGAAGTGTTGGTCCGTGTTGAAGCGTGTGCTATTTGTGGGACTGATGTAAAAACTTTTTTTAAGGGGAATCCCCGCATAAAACCTCCGATGGTTATGGGACATGAATTTTGTGGAATAATCGCGCAGGTTGGGTCTTCTGAAACGAATTATTCCGTCGGTCAAAGAGTTACCATGGCCACGACAATCGGTTGTGGGGAATGCGTGTATTGCCGGGCGGGGAAAACCAACTTGTGCCGGGCGGCAGAAGCCATGGGTTTCCATTATCCCGGAGCTATGGCCCCCTATGTGCGCATACCTTACAAGGCGGTCCGGCAAAATCACCTGGTGGATGTCGGTGATCTTGATCCTGCACTGGCTTCCCTGGGTGAACCCCTTTCCTGTGTCGTAAACAGTTTAAACCGTGTACCGATTGAAGATATTAAAACCATGGTGGTTATCGGTATGGGTCCTTTGGGGTTGCTCCATGCCATCGCGGCGAAAGCAAAAGGAATAGAAAAAATTTGTTGTGTCGCCCGTCCGGGAAAACGTTATGATATGGCCGAACAAATGGGTTTCGATTGTGTTCTGACGCCGGAACAATTGGATGAAAAGTACAAAGACTATACCGATGGGGAGGGTTTCGACGTGGTG
>PWXL01000257.1 GCA_003561145.1 Candidatus Atribacteria bacterium | reverse complement strand
GGGGATTCTTCGGAAGTTGTCAAGACCAATAAAACGTTGTACCTGTATAATAGGATTCTCTTCAAAAAAACTGAGATAGATTGTATAGACAACGGGATAAAGAGAGGTAAAAAGCCTCAAAGATAAGGCAGGAAGAATAAGAGCAATGGCTATTATAATTCTTTTTCTCGAAAGACTGAAATAAGCTCGAGGTGCCATCATATTTCTGCTACCGCCATGACCCATTATTTGGGTCATGGCGGTATGCATTCCCTAATTATCGAGGTCTTCCATCATTTCTTTCCCCTGTCTTACCGCTTCTTCCAGGGTCATTTGATCAATTAAAAAAGCAGATACCATATCCTCAACAATACTCTGAGCTTCGGCTATCCGGGGATGGTATGGACGAGGAAAGGGTACGTTATGGTCACTGTACCATTTCATATACCGGGCAAGCCCTTCGTCTCCAACATAATCCATTACTGAATAGCGTGGATTCAAAAACCAGCTCTGAGCTTCAGCTAATCTTGGAGCTATTTCTTTTGAAAGGATAAATCGCAAAAATTCCCCTGCCGCCTCTTTATTCTCAGAATACTTGGGGATCTCCCATCCCCATCCTCCTGCCCATGAGTAACTTCCTGCCGGTCCAGCTGGGGGGAGAGCAAGGGCGGCCTTGCCTTCCTCATACCATGCTTCATTCCCCCTGGTAACGCTATAAAAATATGGCCACTGTCTCATCATGGCCACTCGATCATTCATATAGTCTTCATTAATTTGGTCGTAGTTCTTGGCGAGCGCTTCGCGGGGAAATACCTGGTGTTCGTGAATCATGTCGTAAAGAAATTGAGCAGCCCCCTGGAAGCCCTCATCAAACATGAATGGATCGCCCCCCGCTTGAACAGTTAAATAGGCGATGTATACATAGAGGAGGGCTGGCTTACTCAAAGCATCTTGAATCCCAATTTTACCTTGATCCCTGAATTTCGCCGCAACATCTACCATTTCATCCCAGTCTGATGGAACGGTGAATCCCATTTCTTGAAACCAGTCATCACGGTAGAAGAAATAACCGAATTCGAAGCTATGTCTTACTCGATACACATCCCCATCTATCCAATTCCATACTTGTTCTGACTCCAGCATGCTTGGGGGAAAGTCGTTAAAAAAATCTTCCGGTAAATACTGATTGAGGGGTTCTAACCATCCGGCCCGAGCGAAAGCCGGCGAAGCTTCATCGGCATTGCTCACTACATCATAAGGACTCATCCCTGCACGGTAGTAGGTTGTTAATTTGGTTAACGCATCAGTACCGGAAGAAGGCATTGATTCTAATGTTACCCTTATGCCTGTCATAGTTTCAAATTCTTCGACGAATGGGCGGAGAGCCTCATGAGCGAAGCTTTGAATAGCTACAGTAATTTGCTCTTGTCCAAAGACAAAACTTGTCATACAAAAGGTTAACCCAAGGATTAAAAACAGAGACAGAATAGCAAAAGCTTTCTTCATTGTATATTCCCTCCTATGAGAATGAGTAGAAAAGCAACAATTTATAAAAAATAGATCTACATTGTTCATACCTCCTTAAGCAATAGAATTTTGGAAAAATATTGTATAATTGTGCCATTGAGGATCATATGAGACATCCATATGTAGATAATCCATAAAAAACTTGAGTTTCAACTTTTTCAACTGAGAGTGGAAATTCCATGTAAAAAAGTGATGCCAAAGATTTTACTAAATGCTTTCTTGAATAACAAGGAAGGTAAATGTATGAATACATATCCTCTTCTACAATATATTTTCTTATAATATATTATATAATATAATAATTTTGCAGTACGGTCAAGTTCATTTTTCCCTCTAAAGCAAAGCCAATGATACCTTTCTTCTGTTCTGCTTGATGCTCCGGGTTTTCAATTCAGAAATTATATGCATTACATTCTGTGGACCGTCGATTTGTTATTGTTGTCGGCCAGTTTCAGGCTCTGGTCTTCCTTCGGCATACAATCCGCAGGAAACCCAGTGTTCTGTGTTATCCTTACACCGGAGAGTTTGTATTTCTTTCTCGCAGACTGTACCAATCTTCATCGGACACCGTGGATGAAAGGGACAGCCGGTCGGCGGGTCAATAGGTGATGGTACTTCTCCATGCAGGATGATCTCCTCACGTTGGATATCAGGATGGCTTGGTAACGCCGCTGAAAATAACGCTTTGGTATAGGGATGCACAGGATTATTGAACAATTCCTCAGTTTTCGCGTATTCAACGATCTTGCCCAGGTACATTACTGCGATCTTGTGTGCCATGTAGCGAGCTGTAGCCAGGTCGTGGACAATAAGGAGATAGCTCACGTGGTACTGTTTCTGAACATCCCGAAGCAGGTTCATGATCTGGGCGCGAATCGAAACATCCAGTGCCGATACAGGTTCATCCAAAACAATTAATTGCGGGTTTGAAATCAGTGCGGAACCCACCGCGATGCGCTGCCTCTGACCGCCACTGAACTCATGGGGAAAACGATCAGCGTGAACCGGATCTAGCCCAACATCAACCAAAATCTTCTCTACCCGGTCCCGGATTTCTTGCCGCGAAAGCTTGTGGTTGACAATGATCGGTTCGGCGACAATATCCCGCACCTGGATGCGTGGATTCAACGATGACCAGGGGTCTTGAAAGACAGCTTGCACACGGTCCCTGTATCGTCGATAATCGTCACCTTGCAGTGCATATATGTCTTTGCCGTCGAGCAGGATTTCTCCGTGGGTTGGCTGTTCTAACAGCAAAATGAGCCTGGCAGTAGTCGTTTTTCCGCAACCCGATTCACCAACGAGCGCCAGTGTCTCGCTCTCACCAATGGTAAAACTGATGTCATCCACTGCCTTGACCTGGCCTATGGTTTTCACAAAGAGGAGACCTTTTGTTATTGGAAAGTATTTCTTGACGTTATTCACCTGGAGTAGGATTTCGGTTCCCATGTCGGATCCTCCAGCCTCCAGCAATCTGTAGTATGTTCGGTGTGTTCGCTCAATCCGCCGAATGTGGGTGGGTACTCTTTGTGACAGCGATCATCCGCATACATACATCGTGGTGCGAAGCGACACCCGGCAGGCATTTCTCCCGGAGCAGGGAGCTGTCCGGGTATAGAAAAAAGCCTTTCAACACGCGCTTCCATCCTGGGAACTGAGCTTATCAAGGCATGTGTGTACGGATGGAGAGGGTGATTAAAAATTGCCCGTACAGGACCGTGTTCGACGATTTTACCGGCATACATGATTGCTACGCGGTCGCACATTTTTGCCACGATACCGAAGTCATGAGTGATGAAAATGATGGATATACCGGTAGTCTGCTGGATTTCCCGCAGCAAGCGTAAATACTGGGCCTGGATTGTGAGATCAAGGGCACTGGTCGGCTCATCGGCAATGACTATGTCGGGAGCGCACGATATGGAAATAGCCCCAACAACCCGTTGTTTCATCCCGCCGCTCATTTGGTGTGGATAGTCGCTGAAGCGCCGTTCAGGGGCAGCGATATTCACTTTTCTTAAAAGATCGATGACTCGTTGCAAGAGAGTGCCCTGATTGTTCTTGCGGCCTTCTTGAACAGTGAACGCTTCACTTACCTGGTTCCCAATGGTGAATACCGGATTGAGCGATGTCTGCGGGTCCTGCAGGATCATAGAAATCCGGCTTCCCCGGATTTTTCGCATCTCTTTCTCATTCTTATCCAGTATGTTTTCTCCGTAGAACCATATTTCTCCACCAACGATACGACCGGCAGGCTTGGGTTCCATACGCAGTAGAGAGAGGGCAGTTGTACTCTTACCGCTCCCCGATTCACCGACGATACCAAACGTTTCACCCTTGCGAAGAAAAAAACTGACACCGTCAACCGCTTTTACTACTGCCTTCTTGGTGAACAGATAGGTGCGTAAATCTTTGACGTCCAAAATGACATTGCCATTTGCCCTTTGTGTTGTATTTTTTCGAAGTGTTGGTTCGTTCGACATTTATACCTGCCTCAACTTGGGATCAAGTCGATCCCGCAGCCAATCACCGAGCATGTTGAGTGAAAGAACAGTCAGCATGATCGCAAGACCGGGGAAGAATGAAATCCACCATGCGCTCATGACATATTTTCTCCCATCGGCAATCATTAAGCCCCATGCCGGATTTGGCCGGGGGATTCCTACCCCCAAAAAGCTCAAGGAGGCTTCAAAAACGATGACGAAGCCGACCTGGAGCGTGGCCAGAACAATGAGCGTATTTGTTACATTAGGCAGGATATGCCGGGTAAGTATGCGGAAATGCGATGCACCGGCTACCCTGGCTCGTGCGACAAAATCACTTTGACTCCATTTCAGGGTTTCACCCCGAATCTGGCGGGCATACACCGCCCATAATACCAGTGCGATGATGAAAACAACTGAGCTGAATCGTGCACCGATAGCAGCAGCCACGACTAGGGCGACCAGGATAGCAGGTATCGAGAGGGTGATGTCGACCAGGCGCATGACCAGGGCATCTATCCAACCCCGAAAATATCCTGCCATCAAGCCCAGAAGAGTGCCGAGGATCCCTGCAATCAGGATGCCCGCAGCCGCTACCGCAATCGAGATGCGCGAACCATAAATGATTCGGCTCAGAATATCACGACCCTGGTGGTCTGTGCCGAGAAGATGCTCACTTGGTCCTCCAAAAAACGCCGGTGCCTGTAAACGCTTCCCCAGGCTTCCCTCAAAGGGGTTGTGTGGAGCGATTACTTCTGCTAAGAGTGCTGGTATAACCAGGACTATGAGAAGAATAATGATAGACACTAACGGTAATTCGCGCAGTTTCCTCCACCATAACCGTGATACACTTCTCGGTTTTCCTGTTTGCAGGGGTTGTGTCGCTACGGCTTTGCTCATGAAATTCTCCTCCGCACATACATGCCTCGTCGCCCTAGTCATAGCGGATACGGGGGTCAATGTACGCGTACAATATGTCTACGGCAAGGTTCATCAGAATGATTACTGTAGCGAACACAATGGCAACGGTCTGCACCACCTGGAAGTCCCTCGCTGTTACGGCCTGGACCACTAAATAGCCGACTCCCGGCCAGGAAAAGACGGTCTCCGTGGTGATGGAACCGACCACCAGGTAACTCATCATGACCCCGAAATAAGTTAAAGGTGTGATTGCTGCATTGCGAAAGGCATGCTTCCAGATGATCATGCGTTCCGACACTCCCTTGATACGGGCCAGCTTGACATACTCACTGTCAAGCGATTCCAGCATGGATGAACGGATCAAGCGCATGAGTGCTGCCACCTGGAACCATCCAATGACGATGGCCGGCATGATCATATGTTGGAAAGTGCCGCGCCCGGAAGTGGGAAGCCATCTCAAATGCACGGAAAATATCCATATAAAAACAATGCCTATCCAGAAATGCGGGAGAGATTGCCCCAAGAGGGCGATCAGTTTTCCTAAAAAATCCGTTCGCGAGTCCTTGTGAACCGCGGAAAGCACACCGATGGGCACGGCAAGAGCTATAGCAAAGACGAGAGCCACTGCAGCCAGTTCCATTGTATTTCCAAGCCGATCGAGCACCAGATCAAGTGCCTTGCGCCCGGGCCATTGAAGGGATTCGCCAAAATCACCCCGCAGGGCGTTGCCGATAAAGACGAGGTATTGCATGTGGACCGGCTGGTCCAGACCCCAATGAACCAGTATTCTCTCCCGGTCAGCGCGGGAGGCTTCCATAGGCATCAAGGCATCGCGGGGATCTCCACTTAATCGTGCCAGTGCGAAAACAATAATGCTGACGGCTAAAAGCGTCACAAGGGTTTGCAATAGCCGCCTGATAATAAAACGCTGCATGTATCTCTCACTCCCGTACAATCTTTGTTGCCAGGAGCGGAGAGGGAAAGTAAATCTCTCCGCTCCTTTCCTCTTGTGCTGCCTCCTAGCTTGCCGGAACTATCATATAGTAATGGGTGTGGTTTGTGGGTGCCTGGCCGGGCCAAACCCAATCAGCAATGAACTCAGGGTTTACAACAATCTCTACATGGGTGGCTCCAAGCGGAATGAGAACGAATTCCTCGAACAGGTGATTCCCTATCTCCCGTGCGATACGATCCCGTTCATCCGGATCGAGTTCGTGTACAAGACGCTGATGCTTTTCCTGTATGAAATCATGCAGGTACAGCTTGCCGAGGCCGTCTGTTGTGTGCCAGAAACCGATAAACTCTTGTGTGGTACGAAGCGGGGTGTTGCGTGTGATCCACACTTCGCCGTGCACTTCTATATCCTCGAACCATCGGCTCAGGAACGTTCCGAACTCGACTGGTCTGATAACGGCATTCACTCCTACCGCTTCCCAGTAGGGTTGCAGGGATTCCAACACCAATGGGGACTCAGGCTGGCCGGGATGTTCGAAAAGATTGATTGTCACTGTAAGCTCACCCGGACCGTAACCTGCTTCGGCCAGGAGCTCGCGGGATCTTTCGGGATCGTACCCATACATTTCGTCAAAGCGCTCTGCCCACTCCTCGTTCCAGCCTTCATGCTGGGGTACAAAACCGGCGAGGTAGTACTGGGTAGCACGGCCACGGTAAATGGCCTCATGGATTTCCTGCAGGTTTACCGCCTTGATCAGGGCCTGGCGTACCCGCCGGTCAAGCAGGGGATTATCCTCCCGGATTTCGGGTTCACCAGTATTGAAGTATAATCCACCAAAAGGTACATAGCGCTGCATGTTTTCCCGCCTTGAGGCTATGACCTTCATACCCGCCTGGACCGCAGATTCAGCCACATCACGGCCCAGCTCCGCCGCATGGGCTTCACCGGTCAACAACATGGCAAGACGTGTTGTCTCATCAGGAACCCACCGCATTTCAATCTCCGGGAACAGGGCTTCATCTCGCCAATGATCCTCCACTGCTTCGACCACCAGGCTTTCACCCTCGACCCGTTCCTTATAACGATACACTCCTGTACCGATGAGGCGTTGGTCCATCCCCTCAACACCCTCAGCATCCCATTGGGCCTTGCTGGTGACATACAGCTCACCACCGGTCCTCGAGAAGAGCCGTTCACCGTCGACATACGGGTCATGGAAGTGGAATGTTATCGTATAGTCGTCAATAATCTCCACTTCGGCTATCTTGTCGCGCCAGACTGTTGCCATATTCACCAGCGAGTCTGGCCGGGCAAGAAGCTCGTAGGTATGCTTTACATCCTGAGCGGTCATTTCCCCGTAACCGTAGTGGAATGGGATACCCTGTCTCAGGAAAAATGTCCACTCGCGGAAATCTTCACTTGCTTCCCAGCGTTCGGCCAGGCGAGGGATATGATCGCCGGTCTCGGGATCATTACCAATCAGCGTTTCGAGTATCGGATCGTATTGGCTGAAAATCACCCAGGCTCCTCCCCAGATACGGTTTGTCTCTACAGCCGGGGGTGGAAACGCAATAACGAGGCGATCTCCCTCAGGCTCACTATGTGCTGGTGCAGTCATGCCAAAACCTGAGAAAAGCAACACGCACACACAAGTATAAATGAGTGTCCTTTTCATTTTGTCCTTCCTTCTTTCTTTTCGTGATTTTGATTCAAGATACATGGTTCTTTTTCACATTAACTTCCAAAAGAGAAAATACAACCTTCCAACGCTTACTTTTGAACTTCTTATCAGTTCATTGGTAACGTTTTACCCAGTCACCTCCCTTCTGCTAGTAGAAAAACCGCTCAATACACAATTACTGATCCCTACGAAGCATTTCCTTTCTTCCTTATTGACACAACCACGCAGAAAATATGTTATATACTTCTTTAATAACATTATGAAGTGAAGTAAGATACTATAAAAAAACGTATGGTTTTTTCCATAATTCTGCAATGTTTGATTGGCCATTCGTATTTTTTTACAAGAGCTTAAATCCTTGCCTCTGTGGAATTCCCGTTGGTGTCACATGTAGAGAATCATACTATTGCTTTTTAAACTTAGTTCACTTTTTTACTTCTGTAATGAATGAAATATTTTTCACACTGTAGTAAATATATTCTATCATGACCTTTGAGCAAGTCAACAAGAGAAGTCCACCATTACCCAGTGTCGGGGGGGATGTCACCCCTCCGACACACATCCATGCTCATACTCCTTACAAACACATTTCAACCCGTGCCACTTCAACTCGGATGTATTTCTCCTTGGGTGGGTACAACAATTATGTGTAAAGATGTTTATAAATGAACAAAAATATACATATAAAAACACTTAATGTTTATCATATATGTTTGCTTCTGTCAAGGAGGCGCAACTATTATGAGATTACAAAGGGGATTACGATTCTGTTTTGAGGGTTTTTACTGGCGTCTGCATTGCAGGGTGTATCAATTTCGAATGTCTCTTACAAAGGAACCAACCTGTCACTTAAGTTGCGGTATCGAAGATGTAAATGGAGAAAAACGGGGAAGTGGGGAAGGTGAGGCGGTGAAAGGGGGAAATGGGGAAGGATAAAGGCGGTGAGCCGTGAACGGTAAGAAGTGGGGCCTTTTACTCCTTACTCCTCACTGCATTTACAAAGGAGAAACGTAGTTTCTTCCATTTCCAAGGTTTCGGCATTGATACCACCTGCATGGAATATCTGGTTATAGGCATAGTCCGCCTCGGGGTACACTACGTCGAAAAGGTATCCTCCATACGCTTGGAGATTAG
>PWXL01000259.1 GCA_003561145.1 Candidatus Atribacteria bacterium | reverse complement strand
GGACAATGGACACACTGACACCCCTTCATCCTTGGCATAATTAATACCAATATAGAGGGTTTTCGTCAATGTCTTCATTGGCTAAAAAGTCAGTATTTTTAAGGGATTAGAGTAGATTCATTGTGATAAATGTGCGGGAATCCAGGATACAGGGCGTTTCCCAATTCTTCATCAAATCTCATCGCTCAATACGAAACCCCCAAAGCGCATTTTCGTTCTTAATTCAGCTATTTTACGGTTAGTTACTTCTTCTGAGGCAATGAATTTCAAGCATTAAATAATGGGAACTCATCCGTGAAAGATGACAATAGTGAGTGGCAGTATCATCAAAGTCATGATTGGTTTAATAACCCTATAATTAAAATAATCTAATAAGGAATATTTGTCAAGAGTTTCCTTTAGTTTAAAGCTAAAATATTTATTAAATTGCTATCAATCCAGTATAAAAAAATGCGATAATAGTAACCCATTCAATACTTATACATTATCCGGTAGAATTCCTGTTTTTGGAATTTTCCAGGGCTTCGAGCTCCTTGTAGGATATCTTTTCATTCGCTTGTGGGGAAGTTCTTTTTAAAAAATGTTATCTCGGAAGAGAAAGACCATATAATGAGCTTTTCCCCGACAAATTGTTTTACTTCTTCTGCCAATTTTATTCCAGGTATTACCGTGCCATTTGGTACAAAAAGGCTTTGATCTTACTCATTTTATAAGAATCGGGAATTCAAATCACTCATGATGCTTCAACAACGGGATGGGAATTGATTACTTTTTCCACTTTGGCGGGATAGACAGCATAGCCCGAACACTTGATAACTCTTTTGATTCTGCTGGTAATAATACAAAACCTCCTCCGCCTCAACATAGCCCATGTCTCCTGTATGGAGCTAGGTTTGACCATCATGGTGTACCCTTAACACCTGGGGTGTGTTTCTTCGAGCCGATTGTTATATCCCAGCATCACCGTGGGCCAATGGATACATATTTCTCCCTTCTCGCCAACCGGCACTTCTTCATTGGTGTCCGGTTTGACAATTTTGAAGCGATTTCACGGAAAAGGCAGACCCACACTGCCTTCTTTGTAGATTTCTTTTTCTTTGAAATATACACTGGCCTCGTTCCTTGTCCTGAAAAGAAAAAATTCCAACCTTTGTATAGGGTCAATGTCTTTTACCCAGGTACCGTCTCTTCTGTATCCCCGTATGAATATGTGCCGCAGAAACGATTTTTTATTGTTCATTGTGATAAATGATGGCCTTTACCGGGAGATGGTACCTGTCCCCGGCCATTACCGCAATTGTACCGCAAAAAAAGTGGGTGGTCATGAGAATCAAGATTTTTTCATTCGGTATTCTACGAAACGGAAATGCCCCATAGTTATAGTATCAAAATTTGTAGGGGGATTCCTTCAAAAAGCAGTACCTCACGGAATTGAAGAATCATCGTGAAATCCTGAGTCGTCTTGTTGAACGTTCCAGGATTGAGAGCGTTACCTTGGTATACGCCTCGCATGATCAAAAGCACAACAACGCTGTTGTTTTGAAACAATACTTGGAAATGCTTGGTGCAGTGTAGCCGGTGTGTCAGTTTAATGCATCTTGTAATCTCTGCACGCTTCGGAAAACTCCTTTTCTGTCCACTTCGGGTTCCAAGGTCACGTATTGACTGTAGTGATCCTTTTTCATGGATTCGAAGATTTGCGTATAAGGAATGTCGCCTTCGCCCAAAGGTGTTCTCTGGTAACTGCCATTGAGTTGGCTCACATCTTTGTGTATTTCTTCACTTCCATTCCAGTGTGGATCCCACTCCCGCGTTGATACAGTTTTCACCGAATATATCTCCTGCTATTTCCATTCCGGTGAAACCCGTACAATGGCACGGTATGATTGTATCCACACCCAATTCTTTTAAGCCGCGGATTTGAGAAATGATTTCCTCATCTTCGCTGTCGCAAAGATGAAACCCTCCTAAAACACCTCCTACTTTTTGACCAACTATTTTCGAAGCGGTAGATACCATTTTTGTCAATCCAGGATGACAACACCCCCCGATGAATAGCGCTTTTTTTTCTCCCATTACAGCCAGTCCTTGTTCATGAATCGGACCTTCTATTTCACCGGTGGAGTATATTCCTGGCAGTAATTCCATTCCCTGTGAAACTTCACGGATGTCTCCATGCAAATCAAGAATTTTCTTTCGAAAAGCAGCGGAAAAAGAAGGGAGGATAAATATTGATATCGGAATACCCGTAGTGAGAAAACTCGCTACCCCTCCCACATGGTCATAGTGCTCGTGAGAAAGCACCACTTTATCGATTGAAGATGGCTTGATACCCAATTTTTCCATATTTGCCAGGAGCAACGGCCCGCTTTCTCCGGTATCGAAAAGAATTTTTCCCTCATTATTTTCAATCAAACAGGAAAAACCATGAGAAGGCAAGAGGTTACCTTGGACACTTTGGTTATCGTAAAGGATAGTTATTGTGAAGGGTGAATGCGACATATTGTTTCTCCTATTAAATGCCGTAAGGAGTAAGGAGTAAGTCTTTTACTCCTTACTCCTCACGCAGATTTCCTCTCAACGCACACTACTCGTTTCGTGTTTAGGGCTGATCATCTATAGTTATAATTCACATATTCTGTCAAAAAGAAAATTCATTCATTTTCAGCTTGAGCTTTTTTCTGGATTTCTTCTATTCTTCTGTTTATATCTTCCAGCTGCTGTTTAAGGATGGTGGATTGTTCCCTTAAATATTCCACTTCCTCCTGAGGATCAGGTGCTGGGACAAATCCCGGAAAGGGTGTAAATGGTGGGTAGGCATATTGTGCTCGTGCCCAACCGGGAAGCCCGGTGGCATAGTACCAATGCCTCCAGCCACGGCCACCACCGCGTCCGAACCAGCCACCACCGCGCCCAAAAACCGGGTTCATATATCCCGGCATATCATATCCAGCGCAATAACCAGCTGCTCTTCCTGTCATGGGTCCTAAGCCCATGGGTCCAGTTCGATCTCCTCCTGGCATTGTAAAATCCTCCTTTGCCTTATTCTTATTATTAATGAAACCCATTATCATTTACTGAGAAAAAAATTTTCACCCTGGAAAAACTATCGACAATGTTCACATAACCCATAGAACTGAATGAGATGGTGGTGGATTGAAAAATTGTATTTTTTCGCTAGTCCCTTTTCGGTTCTATCGAGAAGTTCTTTCTCTTCATCAATAAAGTCGGTGTAATCAACAATATGTCCACACCCAGTACACACCAGGTGATGATGGTGATGGAAGCCATTCGGGCCTTCAGAGAGTTCATAGCGTGTTCGACCGTCTCCAAAATCAAACTTATAAACAATCCCCAATCGGACTAACACATCCAAAGTGCGGTAAATTGTTGTGAGACCGATATTATTCGATTTATTTTCTCGTCGAAGTGTGAGATATATCTCCTCTGCACTGAGATGATTGTTCGTTTGACTGAGTATATCGATGATAACCAGGCGGGGCCCAGTCAAACGCAAGCCTGCTTTTTTAAATTTTTTCTGCCACCAGCTTTTTTGCATGTGCATTGGAAATCTCAATCTCATTAATGATAATGGTTATCAATACAACTATAACCGGTTTTCTTTTCTTTGTCAACATAATAATAAGCATATTTCAAGGATTACTCTTGACAATGAATGGGCACAGGAGTATTCTAGTAAGGGTCATATGTTCATAATAAAATGATAATGGACATATGTCAATATTGGCGAAGAAAGGTGTTTTTCATGGGGAGATTTCCACGATGGAGGAGAGTTGCTTCAATACCCCCTGTTACCTATTTTAAACCGGCAGGCGTTCCCCTGGCAAATCTGGAAGAGGTGACATTGACAGTAGAGGAGGCCGAGGCCCTACGTCTCAAGGACTTGGAGGGACTGGAACAGGAAGCCTGCGCGGAAAATATGCACGTTTCACGAAGTACATTTGCCCGGGTCCTGAATTCGGCTCGTCAGAAGGTGGCTCGAGCTTTATTGAATGGAAAAGCGATTCGGATCGAGGGAGGGAATTTTGAGTTGGCTATTCGTTCCTTTCGCTGCCTGAACGGGCATGAATGGAAAATTCCTTTCGAAGTTTTCACGAGGACGCCCCCAAGGGAATGTCCCACCTGCCGGACAGCCAGTTTTATGCCGCTTTTTCCCCCGGGTTACCAGCGGAGGCGGCGTCATGGATTGAATCGTTAAAAAGAAAGGAGGTATCGATCATGAATGGATTTGGACGCGGACGGGGTTTCGGTTTTCGAGGCGCAAGCCCCCCATGGCCTTATATCGGCCGTGGACGGGGAGGTTTTCCCCGTTGTGGATACTGGGCAGAGGGAGGATTTGATTTTCGCATGCTCGGAACTGGAATGCGGTATGACTATTGGCCGGGAGCGGCGGTGAAATCAGCAGGGAGTGGTCAAACCGGGACTCTCTCCGGGAATGATGTGGATCAATTACGGAAGGAAGCTGCTCTTTTGAAATCTCAGTTGGAACAGATCGATGCACGGATGAAAGAACTCGAAAGTACCCAATGAAAACGTGGCGATGGATTGAAGCACTGAGGAGGAGGGAGGTGTACGATGCCTTGCTTTGATGGGACAGGTCCTCAAGGAAAGGGGCCGATGAGCGGGGGATGCCGGGGGTTTTGTGTTATACCTGTATTTTCTGCTTCCCGGGACGAGAGAAATCCAAAAGAGGAACTATTATCTCTGAAATCCTGGGCTGAAATCTTGCGGAAGCGACTGCAGTGGATTGATGAGCAACTGCAAAAATGTAACGAGCACGCTTCAGAAGAGGAGGTCAAAGATGAAACTCGTAATCACGGCACGTGATGCGTCAATGGACTCACCGGTTGATCAGCGGTTTGGCCGGTGCCGTTATTTTATCATAGTTGATAAGCAGAATATGAAATGGGAGGCGAAATCAAATACCCATGGTCAAGATACAGGCGGCGCCGGTGTCTCTGCAGCCCGGGAAGTTGCTGCCAACGATGATGTGGAAGTTGTCATCACCGGCAATGTGGGTCCGAATGCTTTTAAGGTGCTGGAGGCCGCAGGCATAGACGTGGTGACAGGTTTCAATGGGACAGTGGCTGATGCCGTTCAAAAGTATACCCATGACCTTCTTTCCTCAACGAAACACCCGACGGTAAAAAGTCACCATGGCATGAAAAGAGTTTGATAAGGGGAGGTGTATATGATGCCAAGAGGAGATGGAACAGGCCCGGTATGGGGCGGTGGAGCCGGCTCAAAAGGAAGTGCTGGAAGGAAGGGTCAGGGCAGAATGGGAGGCAATCGCCCCGGTTCCGGTCCTGGAGGAGAGGGTGTTTGCCCACAGTGCGGAGCACAGGTACCACATGAAAGAGGTGTGCCTTGTTCGAGTGTCAAATGCCCGCAGTGTGGAACAGCACTTGTGAAAGCCTGAAATGAAAATTTCGGTTGCCAGCGGAAAGGGAGGGACGGGGAAAACATTGTTTGCGACAAATCTTGCCCTGTCCCTTTCGAATAAGCTTGCGGTGAGTCTGCTGGATTGTGACGTTGAAGAACCGAATGACCATTTTTTTCTTGGATCCGTGTTCGCAGGTTCCCAGGAAGTTTCCGTTCCGGTTCCGGAAATTGACGAAAGCAGGTGCAATCATTGCGGTATATGCGCCCAAGTATGTGCATTTCATGCCTTGGCGGTTTTTCCCGATTGGGTCGTGACCTTCCCCAACCTTTGTCACGGTTGTGGTGCTTGCCGGATCATGTGTCCCAGGAATGCGATTATTGAGCGGGAACGCACGATTGGCTTGGTTGAATGGGGTCGTGGAAGCGGTATAGAGTGTATTCGGGGAACTCTCGTGGTTGGAGAAGCACTGGTTCCTCCACTGATTCGGGAGGTGAAAAAAAGATACCGCAATGGGCACTCCGGTGGGGTTGCCATTTTGGATTCTCCCCCGGGAACATCTTGTGCTATGGTCGAAACGGTCAAAGACAGTGATGTTTGTGTATTGGTCACTGAGCCGACCCCTTTTGGTGTTCATGACCTCATTCTTGCAATTGGCGTGGTACAAGCACTCAATATCCCATCAGGTGTGGTTGTGAACAAAACGGGAATTGGAAAAGAACGAATCGATGAGGTTTGTGGACAGGCCGGTATTCCTCTCCTTATGACGATTCCATTTGATGAGAGAATCGCCCGCTGCACAGTTCGGGGAATTCCCCTTGTTCGGGAAGCCCCGGAATGGAAATCACGCTTTCGTGAATGTGCCGGGAAAATAAAGGAGATTGCAGGATGAAAGAACTTGTCATATTGAGCGGTAAAGGCGGGACGGGCAAAACCACCATACTCAGTTCGTTTGCGGTTCTGGCGGAAAGAACGGTCCTGGTAGACTGTGACGTTGATGCAGCCAACCTGCACCTGGTTCTCGAACCGGAAATCGAAGAACGGTTCGATTTTTGGAGCGGGCAAACGGCCTCGATTGACCAGGATAGGTGTATGGATTGTGGGGTGTGTCGAGAGCACTGCCGGTTTGAAGCGATCAGGAATACCACGGTTGATCAATTCTCGTGTGAAGGGTGTGGGTTGTGCTCTCGCTTATGTTCAACTGGAGCTATCACCATGCAGGATAACCTGGCCGGTGAGTGGTTCCGCTCACGAACCAGCTTTGGGACCCTGTTTCATGCACGTTTGGGAATCGGCCAGGGAAACTCGGGAAAGCTGGTAGCTCTTCTCCGGCGGGAGGCAATGGATCTTGCAGAATCAGAAGGCGTTGACTATCTTTTGTGCGATGGACCCCCCGGAATCGGCTGTCCGGTCATTTCTTCCCTTTCCGGTGCAGACTTGGCTTTGCTTGTCACCGAACCGTCCCTTTCCGGTCTCCATGACCTTGAAAGAGTGAACGAGTTGTGTCGACATTTCCAGGTTCCTTCCATGGTGTGCTTGAACCGCTCGGACCTGAATGAGGAAATAGGGGAACATATTGAAAATTTTTGCCTGGAAGCGGGAATCGAACTTGCAGCGAGGATCCCGTATGAACCGATTGTTGCTTCTGCATTGGCCGAGGGAATACCAGTGGTGGAATATGCTCAATGTGAGGCTGGCCGCGAAATCCGGTCTCTTTGGGAACGAATCCGTTCGGAGCAGGTTCTGTTCGCGAAAAGATGAGGGATGAAAATTCTTTTTCAGGGGAGTAATCACATCATGGTTTGTGAAGAAAAGCAAATAAGAGAAATATTAGGAAGTTTACCGGTACCTTTGATTGGGAGAACAGTTGATGAGATGAACCTGCTCCGGAGTGTCGTATCGAACAAAGGAAAATTCGTTATAACGCTTGCTTCTCCGTTTCGAGAAGACGTGATAAGGAAAGCTTTTCGTCATCAAATGGAGCAAGGCTTGCAGGGACATTGCAGCATCGAAGAGATAGAGGTGAAGATCGAGAGTGGCGGACCATCAAGCATAAACCGTATTCAGCAGGTGATTGCCGTCATCAGTGGAAAGGGGGGAGTGGGGAAATCGCTGGTGTCTTCCTTGATCGCCCTGGCTTTACGGCGGAGTGGACAGAAGGTCGGTATTCTGGATGGTGATATCACCGGCCCCAGCATTCCACGAATGTTCGGTCTCAATGGAACGCCGGCAGGTGGAGAGGGGGGTATTTTCCCGGCCATAACTCGCTCAGGTATCGCCGTGATGTCGATAAACCTCCTCCTTGAGCAGGACGACGATCCGGTTATCTGGCGAGGTCCGCTTATTGCCCGGGCAATCACCCAATTTTGGGAAGAAGTGTATTGGGGAGATATTGACACTCTCGTAGTCGATTGTCCACCGGGGACCGCTGATGCTCCTCTCACAGTTATGCAGAGCCTCCCGGTCTCAAGCGTGGTGGTCGTGTTTTCTCCGCAGAACTTGGTGGAAATGATCGTGAGAAAAGCGGTGAAAATGGTTCGTTCCCTGGAAAAACCACTCCTGGGTGCGGTCGAAAATATGAGTTATCTCAATGTGCCTGGTGTGGAAAAACCCCTGCACGTGTTTGGACCCAGCCGGGCAGTAGAACTGACTGCTGCTTTGGGGATACCACTTTTGGGACAGATTCCACTTGATCCAGACCTTGCCCGGTTATGTGATGAAGGCAAGATTGAATTTTATCGGAGTAAGGCCTTGGAAGACTTCGAAAAAAAATTACTTGGAGAATTAGCAGTATCCATAGTGAAACAGTGAGACGAATACAGGCGGGGGAAGGTGAAGCGGGGAAGTGTTGAACTGGGGAAAGGGTGGAAAGTAGGAATGCTGAAGTATGAAGTCAGAATGTGGAGTGCTGTGAATCATGAGTCATGAATCGTAACAAATGCGGCAAGAAGTGAGACGAATAAACCTTTCCACTACTCCCTACTCCCGACTCCCTACTCACTACTTTCAAAGAGGAGGATGAATATGATGAAATATGCTGTTGCGACAGATGGAAATGCGGTATCACCGCATTTCGGAAGGTGCTCTGCGTTTACCCTGATTGATTGTGGTGAAAGCGGGGTTGAAAAGGTAACGACTGTTGCCAACCCTGGACACGAGCCGTATTACTTACCTCAGTATCTTTATGAAATGGGGGTTCAAGTTGTGGTCGCGGGTGGAATGGGGAGAAGAGCAATCACTTCCTTTCAAGAAAAAAACATCCAGGTTATCACCGGTATCGATGGAACGATTGACAGGGTATGCTCTTCAATTGCTGATGGTTCTCTCTCAGGAGATGAAATTCCGTGCCGAGGAGGCCGAAACAAAAAAGACGGTGATGAAGAGGAAACATGCCCTCATCATGGTGGAGATTGAATCCTTCGTATACAAAGAAGTTATGGAGTGTGAGGAGCTATGAAAAACATGGTTTTTGGACCTGTTCCTTCACGGCGCCTGGGTATGAGCCTGGGCATCAATACAATACCGTATAAGCATTGTTCTTACTCTTGCGTATATTGCCAGTTAGGGCACACTCGAAATATACAGATACACCGTGGATTTTTCTATGACCTGAAGGAACTGGTTGAAGAAGCACGGAAAAAGCTTCATTCGCTTTCAGCAAGCGGTGTAAGGGTAGATTACCTTACCTTGGTGACAGATGGTGAACCGACGCTTGACAAAGGGCTGGGAAGAACGATCGAGGCACTGAAGCAATTCGGGATAAAAATAGC
>PWXL01000009.1 GCA_003561145.1 Candidatus Atribacteria bacterium | reverse complement strand
TGGGGCAGCGGCTATAAAAAGGGCATCCTTCAGGTAAATTCAACAGTGAAGGGGGATGACCAGGCATTGTCTGGAGTCTTTCTCTGGTAAAACGAGGCCTTGAAAGCAGCAAGCCCCGGGTATAGGGATGGAGAGGGCGGCGGAAAACTTTCTCAGTTGGTCCCAGTTCCACTATGTAGCCTGCGTACATAACAGCAACCCGTTCAGCATTCCGGGAAACCATACCTACATCATGAGAAACACACAGCATGGCGACATTATTCTTTTTCTGCAGCTCCTTCAAGAGCCTTAAAACCTGGGTTTGCAGGGTTGTATCAAGAGCGGTGGTGGGCTCATCGGCAATCAGAAAAGGGGGTTCCAGGGCCAGCGCCAGGGCAATCATCACCCGCTGCAGCATCCCGCCACTGAGCTGTATGGGGTACTGGTGCAATATGCTATCGCAGGCGGCAATTCCCACCTTCTGCAAAAGCGTACTTGCCTTCTCGTATATCTCTGAACGTGAAGCCGTTGTATGGCTGAGAATGGTTTCCGTAAAGTGTTCTGCAACAGTAAGCAGAGGATTAAAAGCAGTCATCGGATTTTGCATTATCAATCCTATATGTTTCCCCCGGTATTTTCTTTTTTCAGGGAGAGGAAGCATTCCTATTTCCTGACAGTCAAAATATATTTTTCCCTTCACCTGAAACTTTTCTTCGAGTAAGCCCAGGGCAGCAAGACAACTGATGGTTTTTCCACAGCCGCTTTCACCAACCAGGCCGAGGGTGCGGCCCTTCTCAATCGAGAGCGTTATGCCGTTTACAGCGTGAACAATACCGTTGCGGGTTGGAATTTCCACAAAAAGATTTTCTATCTTAAAAATTGGTTCCTTGTTTTCGTTCATCACAAGTTACCTTTCACTCCGGCTATCTCTTTTAAGGCATCGCCCAGCAAGTTAAAAGAGACCACAGCGAAAGATATCGCCAGGCCGGGGAAAAGCATAAGCAGTGGATCAGACCAGAAATAGGAACGGCTGTCTTTCAGCATCACGCCCCATTCCGGAGCGGGCGGTTGAACACCGAGACCCAGGAAAGAAAAACCGGAGATATGCAAAATGGCCCATCCCACGTTTATCGTAGCTAAAATGAATACCTGAGAAAATATATTGGGCAGGATATGATGGAGAATAATTTTCACAGAAGATATCCCGCTCACTTTTGCCGCCAGGATAAAGTTGCTTTCACGCAAACCGAGAACCATCCCCCGAATGATCCTGGCATACCAGGCCCACTGCGCTATAACCATAGCAATGAGGACATTTTGCAGTCCCGGGCCCATCATGCCTACAATGACCAAAGTCAGCACGAGGTTAGGAAAAGCCAGGAAGATATCTCCCAACCGCATGAAGATTTCATCTATCCATCCACCTTTATAACCCGCTACGGTTCCTATAGCGATGCTGATCGAAATATTACATATCATAACCAGTGCGGCCGCCCCCAATGAAATGCGGGCACCGAACAGCAGCCGTGAAAAAACACATCTTCCAAGATGGTCGGCTCCCAGGGGATATCCCGCTTGCGGGCGGGAGAGTGCCTTGCTCAGTTCGATATATTCAGGATCATGGGGAGCCAAAAGAGGAGCAAACAGAGCACTCAATACCAGGATCAGAATGATCACCATCGACACCAGGGCAGGTTTTCTCTGCTTAAGTTCGCTGTAGTATGACTGGAAGAGAGTCATTTTTTATCTCCCAACCTTATCCGGGGATCCAAAGTGGCATACGTTATGTCAACCAGCAGATTGATACCGAGAAAAATCAACGCCATCAACAACACATAACACTGTATGACCGGGTAGTCACGATTAAAAATTGCTTCGATAATGTATCTGCCGACACCCGGCCAGGAAAAAACATTTTCCACAATGACACTTCCTGCCAAGAGGTTTCCAATGCTCATCCCCACCGCTGTTATGACCGGGAGCAGTGCATTTTTTACCACATGACGGGCAATAATCCACTTTTCTTTTACACCTCGGGCCCTGGCATAGAGGGTAAAGTCCTTTTCCATGTGATCGAGCATGCTTGCCCTGAGCAGCCTGATATACACAGATGCCGTTCCGATAGCAAGGGTCAAGGAAGGCAGCACCAGGTGCGCTGCGCTTCCCCGTCCCATCGTCGGCAACATGTCGAGCCTGTAGGAAAAAAGATATATACAAAGAAAACCCAGCCAAAAGTTCGGAACAGAAGCGCCCGCATATGCAATAACCCTGCTTATCCTATCAAACATGCTTTCCCGGTATAACGCCCCAAAAATACCGAGAGGAAAACTGATTACCAGGATCCACGCCAGAGCTGCAGCTGTAAGTTGAAGAGTGGCCGGGAAGTAGTAGAGAATTTCGTCAAACGCCGGTTTCCGGCTGATGAAGGATTTCCCGAAATCAAGCCGCAGAGCTCCTCCCAGCCACACAAGGAACTGCTGATGCACGGGACGGTTCAATCCAAGCTCAATCCTGGTAAGTTCGACCGCCTCTTCCGTCGGCAGAACTTGTGCCTGCCTCAAGAAGACTTCAGCAGGGTCGACAGGCACAAGCTGTATAAGCGCGAAAGTGATGATAGATACTCCGAACAGCACCAGAGGAAGGCTGATCAACCGCTGGAGGAGGTACCCTCGCATCAATCAATTATCACCCTTGATAAAGGGATTTCATATTTTGTGGCAAATTTCACGCCACTCACATTTTTATGGTGGATGGCTATATTGGTTTCATAGGATATGGGCAGGTAGACTGCCTGTTCATGGAGGGTGGACAAAATATCCCTGTACAGCTCTTGCCGGATTTCTTCATCTGTGCTCAACAATACTTCTTCAATTGTACGGTCAAGATCGGCTTTCATTGCCAGTCCCTGTTGAGCCTGGTAGTCAGCATGAGCAGGAACACGCATGGAAGAGACGAAGGTGTGTGGGTCATACGGCGCTCCCCAGGTATTATTGAAGATTAAATGGAAGCTTCCATATTTTTCGCGGTCGAGGTATGATTGCCTTTCTTCACCAATCAGGTTTACCTGCATTCCAAGTTTCCTTAATTCTGACTGGATGATTTCGGCCAGTGTTTTATGGATTTCATTATTGATATCGAAGCATAAGTCCGTATTCAATATCTCGCCGTTTTTTTGGCGCATTCCACTGCTTTCATCCATAAGCCAACCGCTTTCATAGAGAAGCTCCTCGGTTTTTGCAGGGTCATATTCGTAAGGCTTTAAGCCCAGGTTACAATAGGGGAAGTTTTCAGCAAAAAGGGTATCAGCCCTTAATTCAAGACCTTGAAAGACATGACCGATTATTTCCTCCTTGTTCAGGGCATGCTGGATGGCAAGGCGTACGTTCAGATCGTTGGTGGGAAACCTGTTGGTGTTTATGACCATAAAACGAGTGGCAAGGGGTTCGGATATTGCTGTTTCGTAATTACCTGTTTCTCGCAGGCGAATGAAGGCGGTACGGCTGATCAAACCACTGCCGAAAATCATGTCCACTTCACCTTTTTCAAATGCCATGGCCCTGGTTTCACCATCAGGAATGATGTGCACCCATACTTTGTCAACCAGGGGTTTTTCCCCCCAGTAACGATTGTTTCTTTCAAACACGGCATATTCATTGCTCATTTGTTCACTTAAAACCCAGGGGCCGGTACCCAGAGGTTTTTTGATCATCTCAGAAGTATCACCGTCATCAGGAAAGCCGGCCGGTGATAAAAATCGAAAGGGTCGAATCAAAGAAAGCTCCTGCAACGCCGGGTAGTACGGCTCTTGAAAAACTATAGTAAAGACGTATTCGTCAATAATTTCCGTTCCATCGATTTGTCTCACTATTTCCATCCAACTGTGACGGGCCTTGTTGTTCAACACAGCATCAAAATTCATTTTTACCGCTTCTGCATTGAAAGGAGAGCCATCGGAAAATTCGACATCCTCCCGTAAATAGAAAGTGAATTTCCTGCCATCTTCAGAAATATCCCAGCGTTTCGCAAGATGAGGATGAATACTGCCATCTATTCCGTATCTGACGAGGGGCTCATAGACCATGGCCTGAGCGAACATCTGGTTTGGAGAATAGAGGTGGGGATTGAGATCGCCCATGTCACGGGGCCAGGAAATTCTTATCATTTTCTCATCCCCCTGCGATTGGTCCGGGAGCGGTGCTGCGTTTCCTTGTGAGGAAAATGTCAGCATAACCATGAAACTTATACATAGAAGCGTTGTGATACCTACATTCTTGTTTCTGTACATGTCAGGTGCTCCTCTCTCCCATGTGATCTTCACTGACGCCTGCAAACCCCGCACAGTCCATGGATGACCAGATGTTTGAGGTCAGGTTGAAAATCAAGCTCAGAAAGTAAAATCCTTTGAAGGGGGAGTAACATGATTTCATCTCCGTCCATGATTTTTCCACAACCGTGGCAAACAAAATGATGGTGATGTCCGCTGTCTCCATGGTGATAGACAAATTTTCCTTCGAGTTTGCTCTTGACCACCATTTCCAACTCTACGAGGAGTTCAAGGGTCCTATATACAGTTGATTTGTTTACATCGGGAGCATTGGCGTGAATCCGTTTAACGATATCTTCTGCCGTAAGATGAGCATGTGACTCATGCAGTAAATCCAGCACCATTCTGCGCTGTGGAGTTAACTTGTAACCTTTCGCTTTAAGTGTTTTATCGCAACTCATTGTTATTGCACCTTGATGCAATTGTATCTCTTTGTAGGAGATTTTGTCAAGGATACCGTGTATGCATGATACCGTGTATGCATACATAAATATATTTTCTCTCATCATGACATCGCCTGAGGGTTTTAGTTGTCCGAGGATCCCTTGCGTGAAAGATAGGCTGCTGATATGCTGTGTGGAGAGGAAAATCATCCCCTCTTCTCCTATGCATTCGAGAGGCGGGCACAATAATTCGGAGGTGGGATTATGGCATACGTTGAGACGCTGGGTGATATGCCGAAGAAGATGAAAGCCGTGGTGGATTACAGTCCCGGCGATTTCCGCCTGGAAGAAGTTAATGTACCGGAAGTCGGCCCTGAAGAGGTTCTGCTGAAGATCGGCGGGTGTGGAATATGCGCCGGAGACGTAAAAGCTTTTCATGGAGCTGCGAGGATTTGGGGAGGAAATGGCCAGCCGGCGTATATCGAACCTCCGGTCGTCCCGGGGCATGAGTTCTACGGCCGGGTAGTTGCTCTCGGAGAGGGTGCCTCGGAGAAACATGGCTTGCAGGTAGGTGACTGGGCGGTTTCCGAGCAGATCGTCCCCTGTGGCAAATGCCGTTTTTGTGTGCGGGGTGAATACTGGATGTGTGAGCCGCACGCGATCTTCGGTTTCAAAAAAGGCATTGCTGACGGGGGCTTTGCAGAGTATCTCCGCCTCAATGCCAATACTCGTAACTACAAGCTGCCGGAAGGGTTTCCCCTGAAACTGGCTCCCTATATAGAACCGCTGGGGTGCGGCATACACGCGGTGGACAGGGGGAACATCCAACTGGATGATGTGGTGGTGATCGCGGGAATGGGCCCCCTGGGCCTGGGGATGCTTCAGACCGCCCGCTTGAAGAATCCGAAGCTCCTCATTGCCGTAGATGTGAAAAAAAACCGTCTCGCCCTGGCTGAAAAGTTGGGAGCGGATATGGTTATCAATCCCGCTGAGGAAGATATTGAGAAACGAGTGAAATCTCTCACCGGTGGATATGGATGTGATGTTTTTATCCAAGCCAGCGGTCATACCAAGGCGACTATTCAGGGCCTGCAGTGCTTGAGAAAGCTGGGTCGTTTCGTTGAGTTCAGTGTGTATACCGAACCGGTGACAGTAGATTGGAGCATCATTGGAGATGTCAAGGAACTCGATGTTTTAGGAGCGCACCTCAGCCCCTATACCTATCCCGCGGCTATTCGCTTCCTGCATGAAGGACTGGTCAAGGCGGACCATATTATCACGAAAGAACTGCCTCTTTCCGAGTTCAAACAAGGCCTCGAGCTCATGGAGAAAGGGGAGGATGATATAAAAATAGTCCTGGTTCCCTGAAAGAAAATATGACTGTCCGGTGGATATATCCTCTCAGGATATATCCACCGTAGGCTGTACCGCCGTTTCTCTGTTTCAGGTGTGTCCACATTCCCTGCGGTGCCTTTCTGACCCCCACAAATCGGGTATGGGCACAGAACGGCCTTCCATCAAGGAAAGATACAGGGCACTGTTGATAAAGCCGATATGAGTGAATGCCTGGGGATAGTTACCCAAAAATTCACCTGTTTCCGCATCCAGTTGTTCCGGGTAAAGAGAGAGATGATTTGCCCGGCCCGCCAGGCTTTCAAAGACCTCCGATGCTTCTTCCAAGCGTCCCGATAAGGCTAAAACATCAACCAGCCAGAAGGTACAAATGCCGAATGTTCCTTCATGTCCACTCAGGCCGTCCTCCGAGAGATAGCGATACACCATACCGTGATGGGTCAGTTGCTCGAGTGTGCGGTTTATGGTTCCCTGTACCCGTGGATCATCAAAGGGAAGGAATTCGACAAGAGGTATCAAGAGATTGGCTGCGTCAAGATCGCGGGACCCAAAGGATTGGACAAAAGATCCGATTTCCGCATTGTAACCTTCGGATACAATCAGCTCTCGCAGGCTGTCACGGGCTTTTTCCCACTGCGAGATGTTTCCCGGTAGTTTGTAATGGCGTGCCAGGAAGGAAGCCCTGTCAAGTGCTACCCACACCATGAGCTTGGAGTGGACAAAATGACGGGGTTCGGTCCGAACCTCCCATATACCATAGTCGGGTTTCTGCCACACGGTGCATGCCCGGTCAGCAAGATTGGCCAGGAATTGCCAGAGTGTTGGATTCAGCGGCCTGCCCATTTTCCAGAGGTGATAAGCGGAATTCATAAGTTCTCCATACACATCGAGTTGGATTTGATCACTTGCTCCATTCCCGATACGGACAGGGCGGGAAAGCCGGTAACCTTCCAGGTGAGGGAGTTCCTGCTCGGTAAGATCGGTTTCACCATGCAGGCCATACATTATACTGGGAAGCCAGTCGGTCCCGCATTCCTGCCGTGAAACCAATTCAGCCCAGACGAGGAAATCACGCACCTCGGAAGAATGGCCGAGTGAATTTAACGCCTGAGCTGTGAGAGATGAATCCCGGATCCATGCGTAACGATAGTCCCAGTTGCGCTCACCCCCAATTGTTTCAGGCAGGGAAGTGGTTGGTGCAGCGGCGATTGCCCCCGTTTCGGCATGAATGAGGAGCTTGAGCGCAAGCTCTGAACGGATGATCTGTTCACTCCAGGAGCCCGCCCAAGCCCGCTCTCCAGTAGCTTCTTCTTTTTCAACCCATCTTTTCCATGTAGTGGCTGTCTCTGCAAGGAGAGCGTGCGTTTCTTGCTGAGAGCGTTGAACGGACTCGGCATCCCAGCGGGTGGAGAGTACCACTTCCTCACCCGCCGCCAAAGTGAAAACAGCACGAACACCCGGTTCATTCTCTCCACTTATCACTGTATTGGAAGGAAGAAGACCGCCAAGAACAAGTTTTTCTCCTTGTGTTCCTCCTGCCAGAAACCCGGAGAAGGTTTTTTCAATTCTTGGAGTACACCGGGCATAATCGAAGCGAGGATTCCAAACGATTTCCACTTCTACTGATCCGCCTTCTGCGCGCAGAAGGCGGATAATTTCACAGGGTGCGGTTGAATTTCCCTTGCCATCGATGCTCCCCGCCAAGGGAAAAAAATCCGTCACTGTCAAAGCTCCATTTGCAGCGGTAAAGAGAGTTTCCAGTATATTTGTCCGGCTCAGATACCGTTGTTCCCCCACCGAGCGGCCGGTTGGAGAGACACGGAAACTGCCTCCCCGGCGGTGGTCAAGAAGGGAAGCGAAAACACTGGGGCTATCAAGGTGGGGGAAGCAGCACCAGTCAATGGCCCCGTCTTTGCCTACCAGTGCCACCGACCGTAGGTTGCCGATGGCTCCGTAGTCACTGATTTTTTTATAATGAGTCTTCCGGTCGTTATTCAATTCATCCACTCCAGTCTCTACTTTCTGCTTCTCATTGTGCTTTTGCCCTCATTTGCTTTTGTATTTCTCTGTATCGGTGTTGAGTGATTGTTCCAGGCGGTAACGGAGTATCCACCATACAAAAAGGAGTATCGCAGGGGTAGTAACCTGGACCATGGTGAGCGCTCCCACCCCCCACGCCCGGCTCACAAAGAGTGGAACCACAAGCGGCATTTCCCGAATAGTTTCTTCCACTCCGGCCCGCAGTATCTGGTGGTAGAAAACGAAGGACCAAAATTGATATCCAAACGGGTAAGCTTTTCTTTCGAGATAAAAAAAGCGAATCAACATTGAAACGGCGATGGCGGCGGCTATAAGCTGAGCGGGCCAGCGGCCGAAATCCCACTGCGTCAAGCGGCCGACATTTTCCTGGTTGACAATGTTGGCGAAACGGATAAGAGTATAACCCACGGCGATTCCCGGGACAGAGAAATCCGCCAACAGGTTAAAAGATACCCCCATGCGATATCGGAGGTACAATAAGGATGTGAGCACACCACCCACTAATCCGCCATGCCACGCCAGGCCACCGTGATCGACACGCAGAACTTCCAGGGGGTTTTCCCAAAACCAGGAAGGGTAATTGGCTGCTACAAATACCAACCGTGCTCCCACGACTCCTCCTACCACTGTTACAAGCGATAAGGTTAAGAGTTGTTCTTCTTTGACCCCCCTCGTTTTCCCTTTTGATACAAGGTAGAGTATGCCGAACAGGAAGGAAGCCGCCATTGCTAAACCGTACCAACGAACAATGAACGGACCGATGGTGAATGCCACAGGGTCGATGTGAGTATTTCCCATTACCTCATTCTCTCACTTTCTGAGTTAGTATGGCCTGTATCGTAAGGACACATTCTTAGGGTACACTATACAAGAGATTCATCTATTGTACAAAAAGATATTTCTTCTGAAACACAGGAAAATTATACCGTTGGGTTTCATGTTGGGTTTCCCTTGACAAAAGCGAAGAACTGATGATACCTTTAGTTCAACTTTTCACAATCCACTTCAAAAGGGGGAGGGAGAACAGCAGATGCTGGCGGTTGCACGAGCGTTGATGTCCAATCCGAAACTGTTGATGATGGATGAGCCGTCTTTAGGATTGGCACCTTTGTTGGTAAAAGAGATATTTAACGTTATAG
>PWXL01000038.1 GCA_003561145.1 Candidatus Atribacteria bacterium | reverse complement strand
AGGAGGTATTATCCATTGAATGCCATGACTGTGCTTGGAGAGAAGAGCGTCAATGAACTTGGCATTATTCTGCCCCATGAGCATATTTTTATTGATATTGCAAACCAGTTTTCCGAACCCTCAACTCCCCTCGAAAAAAAATTGGCCTATCAGGATGTGAGCATGGATACACTTGGGTACCTGAGGAGAGACCCGTACCTGGTTCGGGATAATCTTATTATGTCTGATATGCAGACCGCCCGCCGGGAGATCGAATATTTTCAAAAAGCCGGGGGAGGTACGATTATCGATGTCACCCTGGAAGGAATCGGCCGCAACCCACAAGCTTTAAGGGAATTGGCTCAAACAACGGGTATTGACATAATAGCAGGATCTGGGTTTTACACCCATGATGCTCATCCTCCCCGGGTACGCGAAATGGGGGTTGAAGAAATCGCTGATGAGATCAGGAGCGATATTATGGAAGGTATTGGAGAAAGCGGGGTGCGGGCGGGAGTTATCGGTGAGATCGGGACAAGCCGGGAAATACATCCGGAGGAAGAAAAGGTCTTGAGGGCGTGCGGTCGCGTGCAAGGGGAAACAGACCTTCCGCTTTTTGTGCACATTTATCCCTGGTCTACCAATGGTCTGCAAGTATTGGACATACTTGAAAAAGAAGGAGCGGCTTTGGAGAGAATAATCATTTGCCATTCCGACGTAGAGATTGATGAAATGTATATGGTTAAAGTCATAAAAAGGGGCGCGTTCTTGGAGTTCTATAACTTTGGAAAGGAATTTATTATCTCGCGGGAGAAACAGGGTTTTGCCGGAGGGCATTTCAATTCCGACTGGGAGAGGGTGAGGACCATACAGTACCTTGTGGATGAAGGCTATACCGACCGGCTTCTCCTCACAAACGACATCTGCCTCAAAATTATGCTCCATGCTTATGGGGGCTGGGGGTATGACCATATTTTGAGCAATGTTGTGCCCATGCTTGATGAAGCGGGAGTTTCAAAGAAAGACATTGATGTTATGATCAAGGAAAACCCCCGAAAGATGCTGGTACAATCGGCATAACTATGGAGCGCGGCATGAGAAAGGAGAAATCGAGATGCAACGCATCCCCGACGAAGAATTTGCCCAAAGAATCATATCCATTCAGAAAAAGCTTGAGGAAAATGATTATGATGCGTACCTTGTTCACGCCAATGAAACAGATCATGGGAATGTTCGTTACCTCAGCGACCATTGGCCGATTTTTGAAACCGCAGGTGTCATCATACCCCGTCAAGGAGATCCGGTATTGCTGATCGGGCCGGAAGCTGAGCCCTTTGCGCGGGAAAGGAGCCGAATCACAAAGATTCGAAAATTACTCGCCTACCGGGAGGCCTCCGAACCCGATTATCCCGGTATGCGCCTCCCCTCTTTTCGGGATGTATTCGAGGAGATATCAGGTGGGGAAGGAATACAGCGATTAGCGGTTGGTGATCATGCCATCATGACTTTGCCCGTGTATGAAGGGGTCCGGGAAGCATTGGGTGAAAAAGGCCGGATAATCAGGGCAGAATGGCTCATCTCGGACTTGAGAGCGGAAAAATCAGAGAACGAAATAGCAATGATCAAAGAGGCCCATCGTATCAGTGAGCGTGCCTTCGAAGATATTCTCGGGCTTATGGAGCCCGGAATGACAGAGAAAAAAGTATTAGGACTGTTGACCGAAAGGCTTTACCATTACGGTGCCGAGAGTGAAGCATATCCCAACTACGTTTTTTCGGGTGTCAAAACGCGCAATGCCATTGGTCAGGCTTCCTATGAAACGCTCAAGGAAGGGCAGCTTATTCAATTGTGTGTCGGGGCCCGTTACGGGGGGTATGCCTCTTCCGTGGGAAGACCTGTGTGTATCGGAAAGATGCCCGCACGGGTGCGGAAGAGTGTGCAATTCGGCCTCGAAGCCCATAAAGAAACCTTCGCATGGATACGTGAAGGAATCCCGGCAAAAGAAGTCGCTACAAGGTATTACGATTTTTTTGCTGCCCATGGATATGAAGATAACTTTCTGTACGGTCCCTGTCATGGATGCGGCATTGGTGAAAACGAAAAGCCATGGATTGAAACCAACTCAGAATATCTTTTGCAGTCGAACATGACCTTTATGGCTGATACATTTTTCGCCGCCGACGATTTTGGATTCCGCTGGGAAGACGGCATACGGGTCACGGCGGAGGGCTGCGAGGTTTTTTCCAATATCAGGCATGAAATTATTGAATTGTGAGGTAAAAAGAAATGAGAATATCGGACCGGGATTTCCAAAATCGATTGGTTAGACTTCAAGAAGAGATGGAACAGCGGGATATCGACCTTTTTCTGGGGTATGCTTCGGAGAGTGAACCGGCTGTGACACGTTACTTGGCGGATTACGCTCCATTTTTTGATTTTGCCGGTGTGGTGGTACCCCGTGAAGGTGAAGCGGCATTACTTACGGGTGGTCCTGAGTCATATGAGATGGCCGTCCAGTTTTCGCGCATCCGGAACATCCTCATTCATGGTATGTTTGTGGAAACCTCGGCTCCCGAGTGGATCCCTGATGCCGAGATTATGACATTTTCCGAAATTCTTCCGCGGATATACGGCTTGAAGGCACCGCGCAGAATTGCCATAGCCAACCAGAACATTTTTCCCTATCCTATTTACCAGGATCTCTTGCGGGTTGTAGGAGACGTGGATATCGTATCAGGAGATGAAATGCTTCTTGCTGTTCGCAGTATTAAGTCCCAGGAAGAAATCGAAGTTATCCGGGAAGCATACAGGATTACCGAAGAGGCTGTAAAACAAGCTTTCAGCTTTGTTCGACCGGGAATCAGTGAACGGGAGATCGAACTGGAAGGCAGAAGATCGATGCTGCTCTCAGGTGTCCATGAAACTTCTTATCCCATTTGGGTGGTTTCCGGTCCCAATACCCGCTTGAGTCTCGGTAAATCTACCGACCGGCTTCTCCAGAAAAACGAATTGGCCCAGATTACCTTTGGCGCCCGTTTCCAGGGGTATTGTGGAAATATGTGCCGGCCCTTTGTAATAGGAGTTCCTGACCGGGAAACGAGGAAACTGATGGATGTCGGTCTTGAGGCGATGGAATATGCTCTTTCTGCAATTCGCCCCGGTATTCGAGCCCCGGAAATATTTCGTGGGTACCATGATATTCTTTCCCGGTATGGCTGGGAAAAATTCACCCTCTACGGACCCGCTCATGGTACGGGAGTTTCCGAGGTGGAGGGACTGTGGCTTGCGGAAAATAATGACTTTGTCATCGAACCGGGCATGGTGTTCAACGTCGATATCTGGTTGTCAGACAACACACGGGGGCTTCGCTTTGAAGATGGTATTGTGGTTACGAATGACGGTATCGAGGAGCTAGCTGATTTCCGTAGAGAGGTCATTATTCTTGAAGCTTGAGGGTTGAGTATTGAAGGTCAGGGTTCGGTAATTCCATTCAACCCGGCTCACGACTTACTGTATTTATACGGAGCTACCCCTTCGGCACGCCGAGGGCACCAAGTAGTGAAATGCAGTTTCAGTTTGAGGGTTAAGACACGTCTTACTTCTTACCTCTTACTTCTCACTGCATTTACAGAGGAGGGATGAAGTATGAAAAGGGTAAAGTACGCCGTGATCGGGTTAGGATGGTTTGGGGAAAAACATTGTGAAGTTCTAGCCGGCATTCCTCATGTAGAACTGTACGCCCTGTGTACCCGTACTGAAAAGAGGTTAAAGGAACTTTCACGGCGTTTTGGAGTACAACACACCTATACCGATTACAGAAAACTTTTGGAAGACCCGCACGTGGAAGCCGTGAGTGTAACGACCATGTGGGACCAGCACACTGCTCCCACTCTCGCTGCGTTAGAGGCGGAAAAACATGTTTTTTTAGAAAAACCGATGGCTTCTACGGTGGAAGATTGCCGCTTGATTGTCGAAGCCGCCCGGGTGTCTGAGGTGTGTTTCATGGTGGGCCATATCTGCCGCTTCAATCCTCGGTATACCTCTGCCAAGGAAGCCATTGACCAGGGGAGGATAGGGGAAATCGTTTCTCTCTATGCCAGGCGGAATATCCCGTCCTGGGTGGGAGCTTCCGTGCTTCCGAAGATCGGACCAATCATCGGGGACGGGGTTCACGATACGGACTTGATGCTGTGGTATACAGGGAGTTCGATAGAGTCAGTTTTCGCTCAGACTGTCGATGTGCGCGGTTTCGCCCACCCGGATATCGGGTGGGCGATGTACCGGTTTGCTTCAGGTGCGGTTGGCGTCTGCGAAAACGTGTGGTTTTTACCTGACAATACGGCTTTCCAGATAGATGAGCGGATGGAGATCATAGGAACCGAGGGTTCGGTACACATTCATGAAACACACCCCAATTTCTCAGTATGCGATAAGGATGGCTGGCATTCACCCGATACCACCTACTGGCCGCTGCTCCACGGGGTGAGGGGCGGAGCTTTGCGGGAAGAGCTTTCCTATTTCGCCCAGTGTGTCCTGGAAGGGAAAAAGTGCGATGTGATTCAGCCGGAAGAATCCATGGAGGCGGTAAGAGCATGCCTGGCGGCTGAAGAATCGGCAGAAAGCGGTGAGGTTGTTACACTCCAATAGTGGTATACTCGAGTTTGGAAAAGAAAACAGAAGAACCATGAGAACTCGGCTGATGGGAGGGTCCGTTGATGGATAAGCATGGTTTCACTTTTTATAATCTCAGGAGAGCAGAAAAGAGCCGGGATATCCAACTTCTCTTCCCCGGCTGGCAAGAGGGAAATGAACGGGTAGCTGTCTTTTCCCCTCATGACGACGACGGAATCCTGGGACCTGGTTACCTCGTACAGGCGCTGCCTCTCTTTGGGGCGGATGTGCATATCGTCATCTTTTGCAACGGCTCCGGTGGATACAGCCAGATCGAGCAAAAGCACTCAATCACCGCTTTGAGGATGAGGGAAACTGCCCGTGCATACCAGGTCATTGGTGTCAGTGAGGAACGCATACATCGACTGGAATTCGATGATTACAGCGTTTGGCCTTATATCGGGTGGAAGCTTTCATCCGGTGTGGAGGGAACCTTCCGCAAGATAATACCCCTTCTCCGGCGCCTGAAAATTACACGGGTATTGGTACCCAATGGACACAAAGAACATCTCGATCACACTGCGACTTTTATGGTCGGGGCATTCGATGTGCCGCAGGTAGGAGATCCAGTGATGGCCGATTGGGGCGAGAGCGAGCCCATTCGATCCCTTCTCCAGTATGCTGTGTGGAGTGATTTCTCACCAGATGACGCATTGCTGCGGGGGGATGATCCGGCCATGAGAGCAGATGTAGCCCTGCGGGCTCCCTGGGATGCGGAGAATAACGTTCGCCGGGCTATGGAGGAGTATCGTACGCAGGCGAAGATAATCTCAGGTCTCATGGGTCAGCGGAATGAGCGTAAACTGGGCGAAAGCGCTGTTGAGGTATACCTTTCTTATGCCCCCCGTCCCCGCTGTGATTTCGGGAAATACGTAGATCGAATCCACTCGATAGATTCCTGAAGGATCTAGCGTAAAGGAGGACAGCGGATGAAGAACGTCGCGCTCTTGGGCTCGGGATTTATAGCTTCAATTCACATGGAAGGATGGAAACAGCTTTCAAACACTGAGGTTGTGGCAGTTTTTGAACCGGATGACAACGCAGCGCAAGCATTCCGGGAGAAATACCCCGCTATTACACGCTATGATTCATTTCGCAGCTTGCTTGATGAAAAAGACGTAGATGTGGTCGATGTGTGTCTTCCCACCTTTCTTCACAGGGAATTTGTAGAAGAAGCGTGCACAGCCGGTAAGCACGTTTTTTGCGAAAAACCCATGGCCTTGACTGTCGAGGATGCCGAAGCAATGGCGGAAACCGCGCACCGTTACGATGTCCAACTCATGATAGGGCATGCTTTGCGTTTTTGGGGCGAATATGTACGTGCACGGGAACTCATCATGGAAGGTGCAATAGGAGAGGTGCTCTCTCTTTCGGCCAGACGTTTGGCACTCACTCCCGCCTGGTCTATTTCGAGCTGGATACTTGATCCCCGCTACAGCGGAGGAGCAGTGCTCGATCTTCACATTCACGATTTGGATTTTGCCAACTGGGTGTGCGGAAAGCCGGAGAAAGTCTTTTCACAAGGCACGAAGGGACCTTGCGGTGGTTGGGATCATGCATTCACCACTGTGAGCTACCGGTCAGGTGTGATTGCACACGTTGAAGGCGGATGGTTGATGCAGGGAGACTTTCCTTTTACCATGGGGTTTTGTATACTGGGAAGTCAAGGGGTATTGGAATGGGAATTCCGGGCAGGAGTCAATATCGAGGAACGCGGTGGTTCCAATCCTCTCCTTCTTTACCGGCAGGGAAAAGAAAAAGAGGAAATTCCCGTTGTTTCAGAAGATGCCTACAAGGCCGAAATTGCATATTTTATCGACTGCCTGGAAAAAGAAAAGCCGGTCGAGTCAGCAACGGCTGAAGACGGTGTGGCCGCTGTCTGTACTGCTGTAGCAGCCCGCCGCTCCATGGAGACAGGCGACTTGGTTACCTTGTGAAAAATGTACGCTATTGCTTAAAAGGTACAGGTGAAGAGGACATATTCCATGCGAAGGGTGTTAGTTGTTGAAGAGGATTCCCTGGTCAGGGAGACCTTGGTCAATATTTTACGGGATGAGAAATACTACGTCATTGCTGTGAGGGACCGCAACCTTGCTCTTAACTGCCTGGAAAGAGAAGAAGTCGATATCATGGTGGTCGAGGAAAGAGAGCTGGCGGTGAATAGTTTCGAACTCCTGGACCGGGCCACGCAGCGTCTTCCCGAAATTGTCGTCATTGTCACCGGTGAAAGTGATAATCCCTACCATATCCGCAGCATCCTGGCCAAGGATATTTACGATTATATTTCACGTCCACTCACCCCAACCCGCATTCTAACATTGGTGCGGCGTGCTGATGAGAAAATCACCCTCATGGAAGAAAACCGTGTTCTTCGCCGCCGTATTGAAGACCGGTATTCTTTTGCCGGCATTACCGGTGTTTCGGAGAGAATGCAGGATGTTTTCTCATTCATTTTGCAGGTATCCCAGGTGAAGAGGCCCATCCTATTGGTAGGGGAACAGGGAGCCGGCAAGGAAATGATAGCGCGGGCTATACACCAGTATGCCTTTTCCGGGGAAAAACCTTTTTTCAAGGTCAGGTGCGGCAGTCTACCCCAGGGCGTATTGGGCAGTGGTATGTTGTACCGGGAAACGGGGAACCAATCAGTCCCCGTGGCTTTAGGAGGCCTCAATGAAGGAACTGTATACCTGGAGGATATTCATCTCCTTCCTACCGCTCTCCAGGCTGAGCTGGCCGAATTTTTGGAGGAACACCGTTCCGGAACCAAGAGGCGGGATATCAGGTTGATTGCTTCTGCCGAAGCGTCATTGGAAGAAGAAGTATCTACGGGGAAATTTCGCACCGACCTGTTTTACTTTCTCAATGCACTGCGTTTTGAAATTCCTTCCCTGCGTGACAGGCGGGAGGATATTCCTTTTCTTATTGATTGTTTCCTGAAAGAAATGGCGGAAGAAACGGGTCAGCCCGTAGCACGCATCAACACCGAAGCCTTGAAAGAACTGGTTGAATATGACTGGCCGGGCAACGTCACCGAGCTCAGGAACACTATCGAAGGAATGCTTGTTCTTTCCCGGGGGAGCCTTATCACACCTGATGATATTCCCGATCACATCCATGGGAGAATATCGAAAGGTGACGTGGTTCCTATCCGGGTGGGTATGACTCTCGAAGAAGCAGAAAAGGTTCTTCTCTGGGAAACGTTGAAAGTGAACCGGTACAATAAGAGCAAAACTGCGCGTATGCTGGACATCGGACTCCGTACCCTTTATCGCAAAATCAAGCAGTTTGACATGGAAAATAATATTTATACTTTCTGAAACTTTTTGCCTTTCTGATATATATGTTAAATTGGCAATATGATACGAGGGTATTTTGCCAGTTAGGCATATAGAGCGGGCGGGTTATTGTCATAATGGCAGGTTCATGACCATTTCTTACCTTAACCTGCTTGAAAAAACGGATAAAGCGTGTACAATACTTCCTGGAATGAAAAAGAACTACCAGAAAGGGGTGAACACGCTGTGAACATCAAACCATTGGGAGACCGCATTTTAGTCAAGCGCCTTGAGGAAGAAGAAGCGAAAAAAGGCGGAATAATCATTCCTGACACGGCAAAAGAAAAGCCGCAAAAGGGTGAGATCATTGCTGTTGGATCCGGCAAAATCGAGGAAAACGGCAACCGTAGACCCTTGGAAGTGGAGAAGGGTAACAAGGTTTTGTTTGGTAAGTATGCCGGGACCGAAGTGAAAATTGATGAAGAAGAGTACTTGATCATGCGGGAAGATGACATACTGGGTATCATTGAAGATTAGCAGAAAGGGGGTTTACGGGAATGGCAAAGCAGATACTATTTAAAGAAGAAGCACGGCAATCCATCCTCCGGGGGGTAAAAACACTGACTGACGCAGTGAAAATCACCCTGGGGCCGAAAGGAAGAAACGTAGTTTTAGAGAAAAAGTTCGGTTCACCTACCATCACCAAGGACGGTGTGACGGTGGCAAAGGAGATCGAGATTGCCGATCCCAACGAGAATCTCGGTGCTCAACTGGTGAAGGAAGTAGCTTCCAAGACCAGTGATATAGCGGGAGATGGCACCACTACGGCGACCATACTGGCGGAGAGCATTTACCGGGAAGGCTTGCGCAACCTGGCTGCCGGTTCCAACCCCATGATTCTAAAACGGGGAATCGACAAAGCGGTTGCAGCGGTAGTGAACAAACTGCGGGAGATGAGCCGCGAAGTTAGTGATCGCAAAGAGATCGCCCAAGTAGGTGCGATTGCTTCCAATAACGATGAATCGATTGGAGAGATTATCGCCGATGCCATGGAAAAGGTGGGCAAAGACGGCGTAATTACGGTTGAAGAAGCGAAAGGGCTGGAAACCACCCTGGAAGTAGTGGAAGGCCTGCAGTTTGACCGCGGATATCTCTCTCCTTATTTTGTAACTGATTCCGAGCGGATGGAAGTGGTGTTGGAGAACCCCTATATCCTGATCTTCGAAAAGAAGATATCCGCCATCAAAGACCTTTTGCCGGTTCTCGAGAAGGTAGTGCAGAAGGGGCGCCCACTGCTCATAATTTCCGAGGATGTTGAAGGAGAGGCCCTGGCCACTTTGGT
>PWXL01000125.1 GCA_003561145.1 Candidatus Atribacteria bacterium | reverse complement strand
CTTGACAGGGGGGGTTGCCTTAGAATATTCTTATATCACCAATGGTGGTAATCTACTGAACAAAGGCGTTCGGATGTGAAATCCGAACGCCTTTGTTTTTTAACGAGTGCCAAATGCGTTCAATGAAGTAAAGAGGAAGGTACAGGTACTCAACCCTGCTCATTGAGGGGCAGGAACGCCTTATGAGGGTGTTTGATTCCAACGGTGGGAATTGAACACCCTTTTTTTATAGTATCTTGCGGGAAAGTAAGTGTGAAAAGAGAAACATGAGGGAAAATACAAAGGAGGTCGAGTATCGTGTCTTGCGAATATCGCAGCAAAGGTGATGTTCTTCGGTATTGCAAGGAGAACAACATCCGTTTTATCAGGTTATGGTTTACAGATGTACTGGGGTTCTTGAAGAGTTTTGCTATCACCCATGAGGAACTCGATGGAGCAATGTCTGAGGGTATGGGGTTTGATGGTTCCTCGATCAAGGGATTTGCAAGGATCGATGAAAGCGACATGGTAGCAATGCCTGACCCCTCCACTTTTCAGATACTTCCCTGGAGAAGCGGGGAAAATGGGGTAGCCAGGATGTTCTGCGACATTCTCAATCCCGATGGCTCCCCTTATGAAGGAGATCCGCGCTACGTGTTGAAGACAAATGTGCAGCGGTTGGCCAACAAGGGTCTTACCTTTTTCCTGGGGCCGGAACTTGAATTTTTCTACTTTAAAGATGAGCTTCATCCACATACCTTGGACCGAGGAGGGTATTTTGATCTTACTACCCTGGACGCGGCTTCGAATTTACGCCGGGACACTATCCGCACGCTGCAGGAGATGGGAATCAAAGTTGAATACAGCCACCACGAAGTAGCTCCTTCTCAACATGAGATTGACCTTCGTTATGCCGAAGGACTGGTTATGGCTGATAATGTCATGACCTACCGAATCGTCGTTAAAGAGATAGCTCAACAGTATGGCGTATATGCGACCTTCATGCCTAAACCCATCATGGGGGAAAACGGATCAGGCATGCATACCCACCAGTCTTTGTTTGCCGGTGAAAAGAACGTATTTTTTGACCCTCAAGATCAGTACTATCTCTCTGATATTGCCCGCAAGTATATTGCCGGTATACTTCGCCATGCCGGTGAAATAGCGCTTGTAACAAACCAGTGGGTGAATTCTTATAAGAGATTGATACCCGGTTTTGAGGCACCGGTATACATTTGCTGGGCACGGCGCAATCGTTCCGCCCTGGTAAGGGTCCCCTTGTATAAACCGGGCAAGGAACAAGCTACCCGCATAGAGGTGCGCAATCCGGACCCCGCGTGTAACCCTTATCTCGCTTTTTCCGCCATGCTGGCAGCGGGAATGGCGGGGGTTGACGGGAATTACTCACTCCCCGAGCCCGTGGAGAAAGACGTTTACCATATGACGGTGCAAGAGCGTGAATCACTGGGTGTATCATCGCTGCCGGGTAACCTTAAAGAGGCTATTGACGTAGCGGAAAAAAGTGACTTGTTGAAAAGTGCCCTGGGTGATCATATTTTTACTTTCCTCATTGAAAGTAAAAAAATTGAATGGGATCAATACCGTACTGTTGTGCATCCCTATGAACTGAAAACGTATCTCCCTATTCTATAAAGCAGGAGTTAACATGGAGGCGCTGATATGAGGGATCCCTTCCGCATCCCTTCCGGGTGCGCAGTATCTGGCATACTGAATCTTGATGGTACACATGTTTCAGGGGAGAAGATCATACGCTCCATTGAAGTTATGCATGAGCGTTCAAACGGCCTTGGAGGCGGGTTTGCCGCCTATGGAATATATCCGGAATATGCGGAACTCTATGCTTTTCACGTTTTATATGATGACCCCCTTACAGCGAAAGACGTGGAAGCCATCCTGAAGAGAAGTTGTACCATCGAGCATTCCGAGGAGATACCTTGCAAAGAAACAGAGAATATACAGAATTGGCCTGTTTTCAAGCGCTATTTCCTGCGTTACCGGGGGAGAAGTGACTGTGAAGACGATGAAGTGGTACGAATGGTGATGGAGGTAAACTCTGGTATTCACGGTGCTTATATAGTATCCAGCGGGAAAAATATGGGGGTTTTCAAGGGAGTTGGATATCCCGAAGATATTGGAAAGCTCTTTCAACTGGAAGAATACCAGGGGTACTGTTGGATTGCGCATGGCCGTTTCCCGACCAACAGTGCAGGGTGGTGGGGAGGTGCTCATCCCTTTGGTCTGTTATCGTGGTCTGTAGTGCATAACGGCGAAATATCTTCTTATGGCATTAACCGCCGATATCTTCAAAATTTCGGGTATGTCTGTAATTTGCAAACCGATACCGAGGTCATTACCTATCTCGTGGATTTGCTTGTCCGCAAACACAACATTCGTATTCCTTATTTGGGAGCGGTGTTTGCGAGTCCTTTTTGGGAACAGATAGAAAAAATGGAAGAACCGAAAAAGGAATTTTTTACCTCCCTGCGCACAATATACGGGGGGGCCCTACTCAACGGACCCTTCAGCATTATTGTGGGGTTTCCCGGTGGTATGTTCGGAATGGTGGACCGTATTAAACTGCGGCCAATGCTTGCTGCCTGGAAAGACAGCACATTTTTCCTTTCCAGCGAAGAGTGTGCTATCCGGGAAATAGCCCCCAGTCTAGACCGGTTGGTTGCTCTCAGAGCAGGAGAAGTAATCTCGGAGAGGGTCGGTGAAAGGAATAGCCATGGCCAGAAGCTTACTGTTTCCGGAGTTTAAAATCGAAAGAGACAAGGAACGGTGCATAGCCTGCCAAGTATGTGTCCGCCAGTGCGCAAACGATGTGCATGAGGGCAGTGACACAGAAGATACCGTTGTGAGCCAGGAAGAAAAATGCGTTGGATGCCAGCGATGTGTGAATTTGTGTCCCACGAATGCATTAACGGTGCAAACAAGGAAAGACGGATTCCGCCCCAACGGAAATTGGGAGGACCGGCACCTGAGGGGAATATACAAACAGGCTGAAACTGGAGGGATATTGCTGACCGGTATGGGATGTGACCGTTTATATCCCGTATATTGGGACCATTTGCTCCTCAATGCGAGCCAGGTGACGAATCCATCCATTGACCCTTTGCGTGAACCGATTGAGCTCACCACTTACCTGGGCAAAAAGGAAGAAAAGCTCGATATTCATTGGGAAGGTGATTCTCCCGTTGTCCGAACCCGCTTGGCCCCGCAGCTCGGCCTGGAGGTGCCGGTGATCTTTTCGGCCATGTCGTACGGCTCCATTAGTTATAATGCCTTTCGCTCCCTGGCAGAAGCAGCGCGCGAAGCGGGAACTTTTTGTAACAGCGGGGAAGGAGGGTTGCATCCTGATTTTTACCCCTTTGGAGAGAATATAATTGTGCAGGTGGCCTCCGGACGCTTTGGGGTGCACCGGGATTATCTTCGTGTGGCCGCAGCAGTGGAAATAAAAATCGGCCAGGGAGCAAAGCCCGGCATTGGGGGTCATCTTCCGGGAGAAAAGGTATCAAAAGAAATATCCCGAACCCGAAAAATTCCTTTGGAAAGTGATGCTATTTCGCCCGCACCGCACCATGACATATACTCGATAGAAGACCTGGAGCGCCTTGTTTTTGCCATTAAGGAGGCCATAAACTACGAAAAACCGGTTGCGGTAAAAATCGCCGCGGTGCACAATGTTGCAGCTATCGCATCAGGGGTGGTACGGGCAGGAGCAGATATTGTTACGATTGACGGAATCAGGGGCGGGACCGGCGCAGCGCCGCAGGTGATCCGTGATAACGTGGGTATTCCTATTGAATTAGCCCTGGCCCAGGTCGACGAGAGATTGCGTTTGGAGGGAATCCGGCATCACTCATCCCTGCTCATAGCGGGAGGCATTCGTTCCAGTGCCGATGTGATCAAGGCAATCGCTCTGGGGGCGGACGCTGTGTACGTAGGGACGGCGGCTCTGGTTGGTTTGGGTTGTCATCTCTGCCAGAAGTGCTATACGGGCAAATGCAATTGGGGTATAGCCACACAGGACCCGGTGCTCACCAAGAGGTTGAATCCGAATATCGGCAGGCGGCGCCTGGTGAATCTTCTCCGGGCATGGGCCTTTGAAATCAAGGAAATGCTTGGAGGTATGGGCGTGAATGCCATTGAATCCCTTCGTGGAAATCGTGAACACTTACGCGCGGTGGGATTGAGCAGGGAAGAGTGCTCCGTTTTGGGGGTCAAGGCCGCCGGGGAGGGATGGTAATATGAAGCATATAAAAATACATGAAGAATATTGTATCGGATGTCGTTTGTGCGAAATCAATTGCCTGGTGAAACATTCTCATACCGGCAAAATTATCAAGGCTTTTAAAGAAGAATCTCCTCGTGCCTTTCCCCGCATCAGGGTGGAAGAGGAGGGATGCCTTTCATTTGCCTTGCAATGCCGCCACTGCGAGGATGCGCCGTGCGTGGAAAATTGTATGACCGGAGCCATGCGGAGAGATAAAGAAAACGCAACGGTGTTGTGTGATGAGGAAAAATGTGTGGGGTGCTGGATGTGTATTATGAGTTGTCCTTGCGGGGTGATCAAAAGGGAGAAAAAAACCAGGCGTATTGCGAGCAAGTGTGACTTGTGCGGCGGTGTTGATGAACCGGTTTGTGTTGCTCATTGTCCAAACGAGGCGTTGACCTATGAGTGAAACTCTTCGAACAGATTACTTGTTGATAGGTTTTTCAGTATCTTCATGGTTTGCCGCTTGCGCGCTTCGCGAGGAAGATTCTTCAGGGAGAATCCTTGCTGTTACAGAAGAGGATAGGGTGTATTCACGTCCCCTTTTGAGCTATGTCCTGGGAAACCGCAGTAACGGTATGACGTACTTTGGTGACGTTGTTTCCGAAAATCCTGCTGAGGTATGGTGGAACTGTGCAGTGGAGAAACTCGATGGCCCGGGCAAATGGGTTGAGCTCGCCGACGGGAGAAGGGTGGCATTTGGCAAAGCCCTCGTAGCAACCGGAGGGGTACCGGTTTTCCCGCCTATTCCCGGTGCCGAAGGTGGAGGAGTCTTTACTTTCACCCGGGTGGACGACATGGAGCGGATGGCTGCATACATTGACCAGCATGACGTAGAGGACATACTTGTTCTGGGTGGAGGTTTCATCGGGTTGAAGACATGCGAGGCACTCATTGCCTTGAATAAGAGAATCACCCTGGTAGAATTGGCTCCCCGGCTCTTGATCAATATGATGGACCAGACTGGTTCACGCTACCTGGAAAAAGCGCTTCTCAAGGAAGGAGTGGAAGTTGTACTTGAAGATACGGTGGAGCGTTTTGAGCGCAAAGAAAATGAATTGTGCAGCTCTGTTCTGAAAAGCGGCCGTTCTTTACCCCACCGTTTGGCTGTAGTGGCGATAGGTGTTCGTCCCAATATTTCCTGGTTGGCTGGTTCCGGGCTACAGGTGAACCGGGGGGTTCTGGTGAACGCACATCAGGAAACGAGTTGCCCCGGTGTATTTGCCGCCGGAGATGTGGCCGAGACTATGAACATGATCACGGGAGAGCGCTCGGTTGTGGCAGTATGGCCTGAAGCGGTGGCACAGGGAAAGGTTGCCGGGAAGAATATGGCAGGGAAGCACAAAACATATCAAGGAAGTCTTCCACTGAATGCTGTAGAGGTGGGAGAAACGGCCATAGTATCGGCCGGCTTGGTAAATCCTCCCGATAACGGGACTTATGTGACAATCATAAGAGAAGAACGTGACGTGTATCAAAAACTGGTACTCAAGGAAGATCGCATTGTGGGGCTCATTTTTGTAGGGGACATAGAAAAAGCGGGGATTTATGTGCATTTGATACGGCACAGAATACCTGTTGACTCTTTTCGGGAAAAACTCCTGCAACCGGATTTCGGAATAATCAGTTTGCCCTTGAATTTTCGAAAACATATGGTGGAAGGAGCGGGAATAGAGGTATGATCATTTTGAAATGCAGGGGAAGACACTATAAAGATGTGAACCATGAAGTGGAAATGCGATGGGAAAGGGGGGAGCGCGATATCCTCCTTGATGAAGTGAATGGTCACCGCTATATTGGGCGTGCCCTTTCAGGTGAAGGTCTGATTGATGTTCGTGGAGTTCCTGGAGATGATTTAGGTATGTTCGCTGATGGTGTGACTGTGCATATACGGGGAAACGCACAGGACGGAGTAGGAAATACCATGAACGCAGGTACAATTATTGTTGAAGGCGACGTGCGGGATATTGCCGGTCATTCCATGCGGGGTGGAAAGATATTGGTTCAGGGAAACGCCGGGTACCGCCTGGGTATCCATATGAAATCTTTTCAGGATGATTATCCGGTTATCATAGTGGGTGGGAATACCGGAGATTTTCTTGGAGAATATATGGCAGGAGGGATGATTATCGTTTTGAACCTGCAGGAAAACGGTGGTGCTTCTCCTGTTGGTAATTTTACTGCTTCCGGCATGCATGGTGGAAAAATCTTCATACGGGGGAAAGTGTCACAGGAGCAAGCAGGAAGGGGTATCGGCCTCTCTGAACCTAATGAAGAAGAGTCTCTCGAAATATCCAGTTACCTGGAAGAGTACCAGCAAAAACTGGATATACACCTTCCCCCCCTCGATCTTCGCTCTTTTACCAAGCTGTTCCCCCTTACCACTCGTCCCTATGGCTGCCTGTATGCGTATTGATTCATTCAAGGTGCTTTTATGGTAAGATAGAAAACGCCGAATAATGGAGAAACATGTGAAAAGGGGGTTCAGGGATGGCAGACATCTTGGAAAACATCAGGTCCTTGACCAAGAAAAGCAAGAGAAAGATGGTCATGTGTATCGCAGATGGATTGGGAGGGGCACCCCATCCTGGATTTGGCGGAAAAACTGAATTGGAAGCCGCACGTACACCCAACATGGATGCACTGGCCCGTGCGAGTTCACTTGGCCTTATGAATCCGGTACAGTACGGCGTGACACCTGGAAGTGGTCCCGGCCATATCGCATTGTTTGGGTACGACCCGGAAAACCTCACTATCGGAAGGGGCGTTCTGGAAGCACTGGGAGTAGGTTTTCACCTTGAAAAAGGAGATGTTGCGGCCCGTGCGAATTTTGCAACCAGGGATTCTTCAGGAGTAATTAGCGACAGGAGAGCGGGCCGTATTTCTACCGAGGATTGCCGCCGCCTCGTGGATAGACTTGCACAAGCGGTACCCGAGGTGGAGGGAACGAAAATTATTTTGGAGCCTGGTATTGAACACCGCTTTGTCATGGTTCTGCGTGGTGAAGGATTGGGAGACCGGCTCAGAGACACAGACCCGCAAAAAGAGGGTATGTCTCCACATACACCAGTGGCCCTGGATGACGCTTCCCAAAAAACCGCCCGGGTAGTTACTACCTTTCTGGATGAAGTTTCATCCGTGATTGCAGACGAACCCAAGGCGAATGCCGTCCTTTTGCGTGGATTTGCTGCTTCCCCCCGGCTTGAGACCTTTCCCGAGCGCTATGCAGTGAGCGCATTGGCCATTGCTTTATATCCCATGTACAAAGGCATTGCCCGCCTTTTTGGATTTGATGTGCCAGACATTTCAGGAACACTCCGGGATGAGGTCGAGTGTATGAAGCAGAAATGGAATGAATATGATTTCTTCTTCCTCCACTACAAAGATACTGACAAGGCGGGAGAAGACGGTAATTTTACAAGCAAAGTCGAGTATATTGAAACTTTTGACCAGGTGATTCCGGATATTTTGTCTGTGAAGCCTGATGTTCTGGTGATCACCGGGGACCACTCCACTCCGTCTCTCTTGAAAAGCCATTCCTGGCATCCTTCTCCGGTACTGCTCCATTCTCCATATAGCGGTTTTGACAGGAAAGAGCGATTTACAGAGAGGGAATGCGCCACGGGGTACCTGGGTACTTTTCCGGCAAGAGCCTTGATGAGTTTACTTTTAGCCAACGCTCTTCGCCTTGACAAATACGGCGCATAAAAAAAGCCGCCGGTTTCAAGCGGTGGCTTTTTTTATGCCGTCTTCAGGCGCACATCACGTGCCAGAAGCTGTTGGAACACCAGCATGACCAAGAGAAAGACGGGAACCAACCCCAGGGTTACGTGGAAGCCGAATATGGACCCGATTATGCCTCCTAGCCAGGGAAAAAGGAAGATGCCGAAGCCATTATTGAACATAACCCAACCCGAAGCAGTGGCTGCTGTGTCAGGATAATTCACTACAGCAAAGGCCAGCGTAGTTGGGATAGTGGTCGAAAGCAGGAATCCGCCCATGAAGAGCAGAACAGGTGTGCTCCACGCTCCCGGAGCGAGGAACACCGCTAGAGCCGTGAGGACGATGCCGCCCGTTGAGTTGATACGGATCATGGTGAGATGCCCTATGCGGTCGGATAAGCGGGAGAGCAGGAATCGGCCGGCGAAAAGCCCCAGCCAGAAGTTGGAAAGAAACAAGGCCGCCGTTCCCTCCGGCCATCCCCGCTCTATAAGGTATGTGACCATCCAGCCGTTTAAAATGGTCACACCCCCCGAGTAAAAAATCATGGTGGCTCCCATAAACCAAAATGCCTTTTTTCGAAAGACCTTCACGAGTTCCCGGAGGTTCGAAGGGGTGGCCCTGCGTGGTATGAAAGAGGGAAGAAATGAGACTAAAGTAACCAGGGTGAAAACTGCTACCACCGTGTAGTAACTCTGCCAGGTAAACCCTGCGCTGGTTAGGTTGGCGAACAGCCAGGGCGCGGTAAAGGAGCCGAGCCCAAAAAAGGCATGAATGACGTTGAGGACCGTCCCGGGGTTACGGGTAAATATGCTGGTCGCCGCCGGATTGGTCATACAGTCCAAAAAACCAAGCCCCACTCCACTGATCAGAAAAAATACCACCACTGTGGTGAAAGACGAGAGTAGAGAGATACCCATAAATCCTCCCAGGGCGATCGTGAGTCCTACTCTCAATACCTTGTCCTGGGGAATCATGTCTCCCAGGAAGCCCGCCGCCATAAGTGAGAAGAAGTATCCCAACCCCTGGAAAAAGAAAACTCTTCCCACAATATTGGGTGAAACGGCAAACTCCCGCGCGATAGAAGAAATGAGCGGGCCGGTACCGGAAATACCAAAACCGATGAGCACCAAGCCGAGGATAAAGGGAATGAGCAGAATCTTCTTCGGCACCTATATCATCCTTTCTGAATTCATATCTCCATCATTTCCGTCGATCCTAAGCCGCATACAGGGCTTTCGCTGTTCATTGTACCACGGGGGCGGGTGAATCGCGGTTCATGGTTCACGTTTGTGGGTCTGTATGGAATACAAACGGGAAAATCAACTTCCTTGCGGAGGTGTTTTACGCTGACTCTGCTGATTTTCCTCCACTTTCAGTTCTTTTTTTCCGGTAGTCTTCTATGGCTGATTTCACTGCTTCTTCAGCGAGAACGGAACAGTGCATTTTTGCCGGGGGGAGACCGTCCAAGGCCTCGACAACCGCCTTGTTTGTGATGTTTTGGGCATCATGGATAGACTTCCCCTTTATGAGTTCGGTGGCTATGGATGAGGTGGCTATAGCCGCACCGCATCCGAAGGTTTCAAACAGAGCATCCTCAATAATTTCGTCTTTGATCTTGAGGTACATGACCATAACGTCGCCGCAGACAGGATTGCCTACCTTTCCAACACCATCGGGATCATCCATTCTGCCGACATTCTTGGGGTTACGAAAATGATCAAGCACTTTTTGGCTGTACATGGTTTGGCTCCT
>PWXL01000070.1 GCA_003561145.1 Candidatus Atribacteria bacterium | reverse complement strand
ACAGCTCCATTTCGTTACCTCCGGTGTGAAGAATAATCCCCTGGAGGTAGGATAGTGGATATCAAGATTTTTAAATGAGGCAACGATAGGAGTTCATCAAGATTTTAGATGATTCAATTCGTTCCATTGACTCACAATAGCTTCCCTGCTATAATTCTTTGCGCGTGCCGGGGTGGTGGAATAGGCAGACACGCTATCTTGAGGGGGTAGTGGGTTATCACCCGTGCGGGTTCAAATCCCGCTCCCGGCACCATCAATTGGAACAGAACCCCCTTCAAAAACAGCTCTACATCAACCTTATTCTTCTCTTTATTACCTAAAACCTAAATTACAAAAAAAATCATGCGAAGAGCTGAATAAGGGAGAGGCATCAAGGTTTTTTCAACCCAGTTATTCCGATTTGATTAAAACTTGTATATATATATCACGTTTGACTACAGTGGGGATTTTTCTGCTTTGGTAAATTATATTGTAGATTCTTTTTAAAAGTGCTTTATCCTGGATAACACTGACAATTTCAATATCTTGCGCATGGGTATCTATGCTTTCTTCGCTCTCAGAGTAATACTCATCGAGATTAAGGACACAATCCCGATCAAATCCATATTCACCGCATTTGAAATGGATCACCTGAGCATTCCACAGGGAACCTCCTGGAGCATACTGTTGAGTTTGAGTTGTGGTGGTGGAAAGATAAAATATTAAGGGGTCCAAAAAGGTCGATGTATTTCCAAGACACACAAACCAGCGCGGTTTCACTTCGGTTGAGTAACGGGGTCTGGGAAAGTTATTCCAGCGAATGATCGCTCCGACCCGAATGCGTTTTCCCATTCTTCAATCCCGAGTAGATTAAAAAATTGATTTCCTGGGGCGTCATCTCTTCGTCTGGTTTATCAAGCAAACCGGGGAAGGCATCCGCCAGGTCAATAATGGCGTTTGGCTCTTTTTTCGCGGTGGTATCCCACAACGATCCCTCTTGGTGGGAAGCATCACTCAGCACCTTTGAAGGAATCGAAGATTTGATGAACACCTCCGCCATGCTTTTTAAATCATCGATCTCCTCTTCGGAAAAGTAATCCAGGTCGGGCTTACCCTTGGGATAAATAAAAACGCTCTCCCGCTGTTTCACCATTTTGGGGACAAAACTAAAGAGAGGAGTGTGGTAATTATGCCTCTTGTTGTAGATTTCTTTTGGGACCGGTCCATTTTTCATGGCACGGTATTCCAGGTCAAAAGCCGGCTGGCCGGTATTTTTTAAACGTTGGAAGTCGAAGTGTGCCAGAAGTTTGTATATGTAGGTGTGGGTGGGATACTTCCTCGTCCTTTTTTTGTACTCGTGAGCAAAGAAACAGATGGCGTTTTCAACGCGCTCTTTTCGGTAGGCTACCATTTCCCTTCACCTATTCACCAGGTGTGTGGCTTTCCATGATACATGGATACGTTTGTCCGGGATGCTTACGCATACCACAGTATTATTATAAACCATTTGGCCAGAGTTGGTTTCATGAGGAATTATAAATTTTCATGCCGAAGACTGCACTCATACTTATGCACAGATCTGTCGCCCGGAAACGCCTCTCTATAGGAGGTGTGGGATGGTACAGGAAAAACGGCGCTGGCGGGAAGCAGAAGACGAATATCTCATGGCGAACCTCCACCTGGACACCCCTGAACTCTCCCGGGCTCTCAAGCGCTCGAAAAAGGCGGTCCTTACCCGGATAGAGAGGCTAAGAAGCAGGGAAAGCCGCGCCATAGAGCACCCCAGGCGAGAACCATACCGGCCCCTCTTCATGGAGAAAACAGGCTCCGTAGCGGTGACCTCTGACTGGCACGTGCCTTATCAGGACCGCTCCCAGGTGGACCGCCTCCTTGACGTATGCGACAAAAGGAATATAGGCACCCTGGTGATCGCCGGGGGTTTCCTCAACCTCGGTGCACTCTCCGGCTTCCTCTCCCCTCCCTGCCCGCCGCAACCTCTCTTAATCATGTCACCGTCACGCTAGGTGATTTATTCTTCATATTTCACATAGCCTTTGAGGATTCGGTCTTGGCGTTTTTTGACTGGTGGGACCAAGGTATATGATGAAGCGATTCACTTTTATTATGATATTAAGGGGAACCCTGAAAAAGGAGGTCCAGGAATGTCTTCTTTTCTGTGTCTGGAAGTGGTGCAGTGTTTCTATCTTTGTGCATGGCATAAGTGGAGGCCTTGCTTATAAAACCGGAAAAGATTTGTAGATGGTTCTGACTGCATCTCTTCAGACAACTGCCGAAGCGTTTTCCCCTTCCCCTCTTTTCTCTCCAAAATAGCCTGCAGGGCCAGGCCGTCTGCGGGGGTAAACTCATCCTGTTGAGCGGTTCTTCTTCTGCGGATCCTCGCCCGTTGTGATCGTGTGAAGGGGCAAACATAATTCTGAAAGACCCTGCGTCGCCCAAAGGGCTTTCGGGTGTCAGTGTTTGTGTCAAAGCACTGAAAGCGATTGAAGAAGAAAATGTATCAATGGGCGGATT
>PWXL01000096.1 GCA_003561145.1 Candidatus Atribacteria bacterium | reverse complement strand
TGAATAGTGCCGTACCATGCCTATCACCTGAATCTCGTACAAGAAATGCTCGAGGGAGCACAATTGGCCTTGATACCCGGTGACCCCGAGCGTTGCTCTGCTATCGCCGCTCTTTTCGGTGATTATCGGGAACTTGCCTTCCATAGGGAGTTTCGCTCTATTCTTGCCGAAAGCGGGAAAGAAAAAGCGCTGGTGGTGTCCTCAGGCATTGGAGGTCCGTCTCTTGCTGTTGCCATGGAGGAACTGGCACGTTTGGGAATTCGTTGTTTTTTGAGAGTGGGAACCTGTGGTGCCATTGCTCCCGATCTCAATCCGGCGGATCTTGTGATCAGTGAGGGTGCGGTCAGGTTGGATGGTACCTCCCAACATTTTGCTCCACTCCCGTATCCCGCTTGCGCCGACACCGAGCTCACACACCTCATCGTGCGCGCTTGCCGCGAGCTGGGGTTCCCTTACCGGAAGGGAATTACCTGCTCATCGGCCACCTTCTATCCCGGACAGGAGCGTTATGACACCTTTACCGGTTATGTTATTCGCGATTTTCAGGGGAGCCTGGAAGAGTGGAAGAAGCTGGGGGTTCTGAACTATGAAATGGAGACAGCTACCCTGTTTACGGTGGCCCGGACTTTTGGGCTGCGGGCGGGAGCGTTGTGCGCTGTTTTGGTGAACCGTCTTGCCTCTGAGGAGCCGGATCATATTTCCCTGAGGGAAGCTGAAAACAGAGTGAATCGTACGGCGGTATATACAGCAGGATTGGCCTTGCGGGAGCTTGCCCTGTAATTCTTTATGGGGTTTTTTTGCCCTCACCCTAAACATGGGGGAGAGATGTGCAGTAGAGATGTGTGGGGCAATAATCACTGAGTAAAAAAGGAGGCAGCGGTGTTTCTCGATTACTGGCTTTCCCGGTTGATGCATGATGGAGGATGGAGTGTTTTTCTTCTGGTAACGGTATTGGCAGGAGTGATAGTAGGTATATATTTTATGCGGTACAGGCGATTCTTTTACCTGTTCTCCTCATTCTGGGTGGCCTGGATTTCCCTTATGCTCTTTTTTTCCGGATACACACCGTTTGTGTGGGAAAGGTATTTGTTGTTGCGTCCATTGTGGGCAGCGGATTCAGTTCGGTATGTGTTGGTACTCCTTCTGGCGCTGGGAGTAGCTTTTTTTTCCATAGCTCTCAGGCGCGGCGAAATATTGGGGCGCTTTTTTGCCTCCTTCCTCCTTTTCCTTAACTTTTTTTATCTCTTGATTTGGCTGTCGAATTGGGTGGAAATTCTTCTTTTTCTGGAAACTTTCCCCTTTCAAATACTCCTGTTCGTCGCTTTTATTGCAGCGCTTGCAGCTATAGCATGGCGGGAAATACCCGCGCTCCTGAGTGCTTTGCTGGGAAGTTCACTCCTGGTGGTGGTGTACATGCAGGTCTTGCAGAGAATAGGTGAACATGATACTTTCTTTGGACAGTCTCCTTTTGTGTTGTTTGTATTCCTGGTTCTTGCCGTGCTGATGAAGGCAACGCAGGGAAGCAGTTGAATGTGGAGAATGGAGAGGAGTGTAGTTCGTAGTGGAGAAATTCCATGATTACATTGTACGCAGTCTTGTTAATGGATCATCGGCGGTTCTCAGTGTTGCCGCCACCGCTGCGGCTACTGAAAAAGCCCACCGCTTGCACGGCACAAGCCCCATTGCTACCGCCGCCCTGGGCCGCGTACTTACCCTGGCCGGGATAATGGGTGTAGGCATGAAAGAGGGGCAGGAAGTGACAATACAGGTACGTTGTACCGGGCCGCTGGGTGGAGTCCTGGCCCAGGGAAACTGGAAGGGTGAGGTACGAGGGTATGTTTCCCAGCCGCTTGTTGTTCTGCCTTCCCGCCAGGGAGGCAAGCTCAACGTGGAAGATGCTGTGGGAAAGGGTTCGGAATTATCGGTTATCCGTGACCTTGGCATGAAAGAACCCTACGTGGGAACAGTGGCAGTCCATCATGGTGGTATTGCCTGTGATTTGGCCTCCTATTTTCTTCAATCAGAGCAGCTCCCAACCGCGTGTGGTGCCGGCGTATTAGTGGGAACCGAGGGTACGGTACTTGCCTCGGGAGGGTTTATTGTTCATACCCCTTCCGGGGTGGAAAAGGATACAGTGGAACATATCGAGAGAAACCTCGGTGAACTTGGAAGCTTGAGTGAACTCTTGAAAGCAGGAGACACTCCGGAGATACTCACCACCCGTATTCTTGCGGGTGTTTCTCACAAGGTGGTTGAAAAACGCGAGTTGGTATATCATTGTCGCTGTTCTCGCTTCCGGGCTGAGCGTGCCCTTGTCCTCCTGGGGAAAGAAGCATTAGAGAGAATCATACATGATGAGGGGAAGGGAGAAGTGACCTGTCCTTTTTGCAGCCGGACATATCATTTCGATAGCACAAAAATGTTAGAACTCTCTCTCAAAGCAAAAAGTAGCGGGGGTGACAGCCGGTGAGTACTCCCCGTATGATACTTCCCGTGGATTATGAAGAGGAACTGAACCAGGAACAACGTACGGTGGTAATGGCCGATGACGGTCCCATGCTGGTTATCGCCGGGGCGGGAAGCGGCAAAACCCGTACCATAACCTACCGCATGGCCAGGCTCATCGAACGGGGTGTTCCACCTTATGAGGTCATGCTGGCGACTTTCACAAACAAGGCGGCTCGGGAGATGCTTCACCGTGTGGAATGCTTGCTTGGTATATCTCTGGAGCGGCTGTGGGGGGGGACTTTCCACCATATCGGAAATCTTATTCTCCGCCGGGAAGCCAAGAAGATTGGATATCACAACAATTACACCATTATGGACCGTGAGGATCAGAAGGACCTTGTGGACGTATGTGTGAATGATATGGGCATCGATACCCGCACACGACGGTTTCCCAAGTCAGACGTGGTGGTCAATATAATCACTTTAAGCCGCAATACCATGAAAGATATGGAAGACATCGTCAATGACTCATATTCCCAGTTCCAGGAGTGGAGCGGCCATATACGGCACCTGGCTCAGGTATACCAGGAAAAAAAACATTCTCTCAATCTCATGGATTATGATGATCTCCTGTGCTTCGTATGGGGTCTTTTCCGGGAGGATGAAAGGACCAGGCGTAAATACGGCGAGATGTTCCAGCACATCCTGGTGGATGAATACCAGGATACCAATCGTTTGCAGGCCGAGATCGTGGACTTGCTGGGTAGAGATCACCAGAATGTTCTTGTGGTAGGAGACGATTCACAGAGTATCTATGCTTTCAGGGGTGCTGATTTTGAAAATATTATTCAGTTTCCCCGGCGTTATCCCGATTGCCGCATCTACCGCTTGGAAACCAACTATCGCAGTACGCCGCAGATCCTCGATATGGCCAACCAGGTGATTGTACACAATACACGTCAGTTCGAAAAAACTCTCCGTGCGGTGAGGGAGAGCGGTCCCAAACCCGCCGTGGTACCTTTACCCAATGTTTTCAGCCAGGCGGAGTTTGTTGCTTCACACATACTGAAAATGCGGGAAGAAGAAGGATATGATTTGGAGGACATGGCCGTATTGTATCGGGCTCATTACCAGAGTATGGAGGTGCAGCTCGAGCTTACCCGCAGGGGTATTCCTTTTGAAATCCGCTCTGGTTTGCGTTTTTTCGAACAGGCTCACGTAAAAGATGTTCTGGCATATCTCAAGGTGGTGGCTAATCCACGCGATGAAATTGCCTGGAAACGGGTACTCAAGATGTATCCCCGCGTCGGAAAGGCGACGGCGGAGAAAATTTGGCAGGCCTTAAGTGAATATCCCGACCCCATTGCTCTTTTTGGAGAGCAAACACTGCCTCATTTCATTCCCGGCAGGCTCAAAGACAGTTATTTTGCCCTGGGAGAGCTTCTTCAACAGTTGGAAAAGGTTGGTTTTTCTCCCTCAGAAATGATACAGGAAACTTTGAACGGCGGATATGCAGAATACATGAAAGTCCGTTTCGCTAATCCCGTAGAGCGGCTGCAGGACTTGGAGGAACTGGCACATTATGCAACCCGCTATGACTCTCTGGACGCTTTTCTGAGCGAACTCGCGCTTTTGGGCGAAGTAGAGGCTGAAAACCTGGTGGAAGCCGGCATGAAGGATGAAAAAATTACTCTTTCCAGTGTCCATCAGGCCAAGGGATTGGAGTGGAAGGTGGTCTTCGTGGTATGGCTGGTTGAAGGAGGGTTCCCCTCCGGCCGTAGTATGAGCAGCGAAAGAGATGTAGAGGAAGAGAGGAGGCTTTTCTATGTCGCTTCCACCCGGGCCAAGAACCGGTTGTTTCTCTGTTACCCTCTCATGTCTGAGGGAAGCCGGGCGTCAGGGTCATACCTGCGTAAACCTTCGCGCTTTTTGACGGAACTCTCCCCCGCGGTGGTGCACAAAATGTTTGTCGACCGCAAGGGAAAAATGTGGTGAATAATACCCGCACACGATGGTGCGGGGGAGCGGTGAGGTTCAGCGGTGCTGTCACGGCGTGATTACCTTTTCAATTTTATTGTCAACTCATTGGATTACGCTTTTTTCAGCCTGGGGCTCGCTTTTGCCTCGGTGAATACCTTGCTGCCGCTTTTTGCCAGCCGGTTGGGAGCCACAAACGTGCAAATCGGTCTTATCCCTGCGTTAGCTTACCTTGGCTGGTCTATTCCCGCCCTGTGGGGAGGAAGACACTCATCCCGCCTGGAACGAAAGCTCCCTTTTATTCTGCGTTACACAGCTTTTGAAAGGCTGCCTTTTGCAGGTTTTGCCCTTGTTGCCTTTTTTTTGGCTTCAGTGAATCCTGCTCTTGCTCTCTGGATGTTTTTCATGTTATTAGCTGTGTCCTTTTTCGCTATGGGATATATCGGTCCGGCCTGGATGGAAATGATCGGCAAAGTCATTCATCCCACCCGCACCGGCTCGTATTTCGCTGCCGGGGGGGGAATAGGAGCACTCATGGGTGTGTGGGGGTCGCGGGTGGCGGAAAGACTCCTCGAACGCTTTCCCTTCGCGGTCAATTTCGGTTATTGTTTTCTCTTGACATCGCTTGCCATGGCAATATCATATTTCTTTCTCTCCCTTACCCGGGAAGAACCCGAACCGGTAACAACTCAACCTGGTGGGTACTTTCGCTCCCTTCCCCGTATTTTGCGTGAGAACCGCAGTTTTCTCAATTATCTTGTTGCACGTGTTCTCCTGGGAGCGGGATTTATGGGCGGGGCTTTTTACACCGTCTATGTGCTTCACCGTTTCCAGGTTCCAGATGGTATGATAGCCCAGTACAATGCTTTTCTCCTGGTTTCCCAGGGCTTGAGCAACCTGTTGTGGGGGCCGCTGGGAGACCGGCGGGGGCAGAAAATGGTGATATTGATGGGAGCGGCGGCGATTGTCACCAGTAATATGCTGGCAATCTTTTCAACAAGCCCCTGGGGATTTTACGCAGCTTTCGCACTTTTCGGTGTCAATTACAGCGCTATTTCGGTGGGGGGGTTGGCTATTCTGCTCGATTTCGCTCCTCGTGGTGAACGCAGTGGGTATGTGGCACTGGGTTCTTTTGTTTCCTGGCTTCCTGCTTTTGTCGCGCCCCTGGTGGGCGGTGTGATGGCGGATCTTTTGGGGTACCAGGTGGTATTCTGGCTTACTCTCATCCTGAACGCAGCGGGCCTGGTGTGGCTCTTTTTTGGAGTGAGAGAACCAAAAATATTCATTGATTTCCTCCCGGAGGGCAAAGCCTGAGATGGCGGTTTTCCTCATGGTGCAGGGAACGGGGTCAGGAGTGGGCAAAACTGTTCTTAACGCGGCTTTTTGCCGGATTTTTGCCCGCCGTGGCCGGCTGGTGGCTCCTTTCAAGGCACAAAACATGTCTCTCAACTCCGGAGTCACGCCGCATGGAGAGGAAATGGGGCGCGCCCAAATTCTTCAAGCACAGGCTGCTTTGACTGAACCTGATTCCCGCATGAATCCTGTGTTACTCAAGCCCGAAGCCCATACCAGGTGCCAGGTGGTGGTACGTGGAAAAGTATGGGACACCCTGCACGCCTCTTCCTATTACCGTCGTGGCGGCGACTTGTGGCAGGTGGTCGTCGATAGTCTGCATTCTTTGGATCGCGAATATGATCTCGTTGTGATTGAAGGGGCTGGAAGCCCTGCGGAGATTAATTTGCGTCATGTTGATATTGTCAACATGCGGGTAGCCCGGGAGGTAAACGCTGCAGTGATCCTGGTGAGTGATATTGAAAAAGGAGGAGTATTCGCTTCTCTTTACGGAACCTGGGCATTGCTTGAAAAAGCCGAACGGAAATGTATACGGGGATTCCTCATTAATAAATTTCGTGGAGACGTCTCAATTTTACAGCCGGGTTTAGCTGAGATCGAAAGGCTTACATCGATACCGGTCATAGGGGTTGTGCCTTACACCGAACTTGCCCTGGATGATGAGGATTCCTACCAGGGGCGACCTATGCATAACACGAAAAAGAAAGGAATGGGGATGTTACGTATTGGCGTGGTACGGCTGTCCTATCTTTCCAATTACACGGATTTTCAACCTCTTGAGGAAGAACCTGACCTGCAGATGGAGTTTTTTTCTTCTCATGAGCCGCTCGACGGCTATGACCTGGTGATTCTGCCGGGGAGCAAGAATACCGTATCAGACCTCAAAGCACTGCGTCAGGAGGGATTTCAAGAGAGACTCTGTGCATATCTGCAAGAAGGAGGTTACGTGTTAGGTGTTTGCGGAGGATTTCAGATGTTGGGACAATACCTTCATGACCCTCTCGGGATAGAGGGGCACACCTCCCCGGTGAAAGGTTTCGGACTATTGGACATGGAAACTGTTTTTGCACCTCAAAAGACCCTGAGGATAGTGGAAGGCTTCTCTCCTGTTTGTGGTGATCCTCCGGTGCGGGGATATGAAATTCACATGGGAGAGAGCACTTTTTCACAATCATATCCGCCCCTGTTCCACTTGGAAAAAGTGATGGGAAAAACAGTGAGCAGGGAGGAAGGAGTGGCTCATCAGGCCCTCTTTGGTACATACATCCATGGTCTTTTCGACAGGGCGGAGTTCCGCCGTGCCTTTCTCGATTTTTTACGCGTCCGGAAAAAGCTTCCACCGGTACAGAAAGTGTCTCCTTCCTGGCAGGAGCGGATGGACCAAGAGCTGGAGCGTATTGCCGATCTCATAGAAGACGTGGTCGATGTTGAACGGGTAGAAAGATGGTTGTGGAGAAAGATGTAACGAGGAAACCTCTCCGTGGCTTGAAAAAGTACTTTCCTTTTACTATACTGCCAGAAAGGCTCCCTGGGGAGGGACCTTTCCGGCCTGCTTCCTCACATTCCCCGTGGATGCCTGCTGCCCAATCCAGCTGGTGGAGGTCATAATGAACGAAGGCTGTTTTTACATTACTACTCCTATATATTATGTAAACGATGTTCCGCACATCGGCCATGCGTATACCACGTGCGCAGCTGACATATTAGCCCGTTACCATCGATTACGGGGCCGTCGGGTCATGTTCCTGACAGGCACTGACGAACATGGACAGAAAATCGTGAAAGCGGCGCGTGATGCCGGTCTCACTCCCCAGGAACTCGTGGATCGAGTGGTGGTAAGGTTTCAGGAATTGTGGAAAGCCATGGATATTTCCCACAATGATTTTATCCGCACCACGGAAGAGCGGCATATCCGTACAGTGCAAACTTTCTTTCAGACGCTGCGTGACAAAGGGTTGGTGTATAAAGGGGAATATGAAGGGTGGTATTGCATACCCTGTGAAACTTTCTGGCCTGAAAATCAGCTTGATGACCGCAAGGTATGTCCTGATTGTGGCAGGACACTGGAGAAACTCAAAGAAGACAGTTATTATTTCGCTCTTTCACAATTTGAAAAGCCTTTGCTTGAACACTTTGCTGCACAGCCTGATTTTGTTATGCCGGAAAGCAGATACAACGAAATAGTGAGTTTTCTCAAGGGAGGGTTGAGAGACCAGAGCATATCCCGGGTAGGCCTGGAGTGGGGAGTACCGGTACCGGATGACCCCGCTCATACATTCTATGTGTGGTTTGACGCCTTGATTAACTACCTGAGCGGGGTGGACTACTTAAAAAGAAGCACACAATTTGACGCATTCTGGCCTGCGGTTGTACACCTTGTGGGAAAAGACATATTACGTTTTCACTCCGTTTTGTGGCCGGGGATGCTTATGGGTGCCGGAGTGGAGCCCCCCCAGCGTGTATTTGCTCATGGCTGGTGGACGGTAGAAGGAGATAAGATGTCCAAGTCCAAGGGGAATGTCGTAGATCCTTACCAGGTTGTAGCTGCTTACGGAGTGGACCGTTTTCGCTACTTCATGATGCGGGAGGTCTCTTTCGGGCTGGACGGCGATTATTCCGAAAGGGCCCTGGTGGAGCGTTGCAATGCCGACCTTTCGGATAACTTTGGCAACATGGTTCACCGTACCCTGAAAATGCTTGAGAAGTACCGTGGAGGGCGGATTTCCCTTCCTGCTTCTTATGCTGAGGAGGAATGGGATGCATTGCTCGGGGAGGTTATAACGAACTTCGAATCCTTCATGGACCGTTTTGCTTTCGCGCAGGCCTTGGAGCAGGTATGGAAGCTGGCACACGCGGGTAACCGGTATATCGATAAAAAAGCTCCCTGGCAGTTAGCCAAGAACCCGGAAAACCGGGAAGAGCTTGACCGTGTTCTCTACAGATTACTTGATTGTTCGAGGTTGCTTGCTCTTTTTGTTTTTCCCTTTATTCCACGGGCGGCGGGAAGATTATGGGAAATGCTGGGTATCAAAGAGGTACTTGACGAACGCCGAATACCGGCTGACCTGGTCTGGGGCAAGATAGAGACATTCAGCCCGGCTGAAGCTCAACCTCTTTTCCCCCGCATTCTGGATGATGACCGTCAGGAAAATACTGAGAGGAGGTGAGATTATGGTGGCTTCGGAACTTCATGTAGAAGAATTTCAAAAACTCGATCTCAGGGTGGCCGAAGTATTGGAAGCAGAAAGACTTGAAGGGACACGTGCGCTTATAAAAATGCGGATTTCCCTGGGGAACGAAGAGCGGCTCCTGGTAGCGGGCCTTGCTCCCCACTATGAACCTCGCGATTTGATTGGAAAGCGGATTGTCGTGCTTGCCAACCTGAAGAGTGCCACTATCCGGGGTGTGAAATCGGAGGGAATGCTCCTGGCCGCCGAGGGTGCTGAGGGAACGATAAGCCTGCTCACTGTTGACCGCGATATTCCTCCCGGCAGCCAAGTGCGATGAGTGTGTGGGTGGATGCCCATGCCCCCCTCGATGAGAGGAAATTTGATCATGACAGGGAAGAGGTTCTCGAGCGCGCTTCCGTCTCAGGCGTTCAAGCCATAGTAAGTGCCGCGGTGTCTCTTGAATCTTGTCACGCTACCTTGAAGCTCGCGGAACATTTTCCTTCGGTACTGGCCGCTTTAGGTATCCATCCCCAGGAGGTGGGGGATCAGCTGCCCAACCTGGATGTTTTACAGGCGATGCTTCAGTCTGAGAAGGTTGTTGCTGTGGGTGAAGTCGGACTTGACTTTTATTGGGACACCACCCATAAGGACAACCAACGGGAAATCTTTCGTTTTCAAATACGTCTTGCAGAAAAAAAGAATCTCCCCCTGGTGATTCATTCACGTTCAGCCCATCAGGAGGTAATGGAAATACTGCACACAGAAAGGGTACATGTACCCGTTGTGTGGCATTGTTTTGCGGGAGATGCACGGGAACTCAAGGAGATTCTGAAACGTGGGTATTTTCTCTCCGTGGGAGGTATAACGACCTTCCCCAAAGCGCGACGTTTGCGTGCGCTCCTGAGAAACATCCCGCCGGAACGGCTTTTACTGGAGACCGATTCTCCTTACCTTTCACCACAACCGCGCAGGGGGAAACGCAATGAGCCGGCTTACCTTTTGCATACTGCACAATGTGTGGCGGAAGAGCGGGGGACTGCAGTTGAAGAGGTAAGAGAATGTTCTTTCAATGCCTTTATGGAAGCCTTTCCGGGGTCTCGCCGCTTTTTTGCCTGATGAGGGGAAGGTATCTCGTGAAAAGGGAACGAGGGTTGCTCGTTGGAGTATAATAAAATAGAGAACGAAATAACGGATCATCCTTGCGGGGTATGAATCCAAGATATCCAGGAAATATGAAAGTGCTGGTGGTGTTCTATGATGAAGATGAAAGTACAGGGCCTCATGTTTGACCAGAAAAACGCCATGGCCGTTGTCGTTCTTACCGATGAAGAAGGGAAGAGGAGCCTGCCGATCTGGGTGGGCCTTTTCGAGGCACAGGCCATACTTCTGGGATTACAAGAGGTAAAAACTCCCCGGCCGCTGACGCATGACTTGATGGCTACTGTAATTTCCGGTTTAGGTGCGGAACTGGAAAAAATCGTTATATCCAAGATTGAAGACAATACTTTTTATGCTATTTTATATATGAAGTTCAATGGGCAAGAGATAACTGTTGATGCTCGTCCAAGCGATTGCATTGCTCTCTCTTTACGGACTGGAACACCGATATACATTTCTGAAGAGGTACGGAGTTCTACGTCGGTGGCTATGGGGGAAATAGATGACCAGGAAATCGAGGAGTTCGGAAAATTCCTGGAAGGCTTGAAACCGGATGAGCTCCAAAAATATTTGGGATTGGAAAAGTAAGCCGGTCATTGGGGTGATCGGTTCAGGATATCCATCTTCAGCGGTGATGGAGATCGCCCGGTCAGTGGGAAGGGAAATCGCGCGCGCAGGTGCGGTCCTTATATGTGGAGGGCTGGGTGGAGTCATGGAAGCCGCCTGCAGGGGGGCCAAGGAAGAGGGCGGATTCACGGTAGGGGTTTTACCGGGAGAGAGTGCTTCTGAAGCCAATTCTTATGTTGATTTTGTTCTGCTTACCGGAATGGGGGAGGCGCGAAATCTCATCATCGTACACACAGCTCATGCGCTGGTAGCCTGTGGAGGAGCAGAAGGAACCTTGAGTGAAATAGCCTTTGCCCTGAAGCGGGGCAAGCTCTTGGTCGGAATTGATACCTGGAAAGTTGTTGACCCCGGTGGGAAAGATGACTACTTCCCCTGCTTTTTACAAGCCTCAGATGCGGTAGGATATGTTTTGGACCGGTTGGGGGGGATGATATGCTGAACGAGGAAAACCAGATTGACCAGGTCCGGGTCAGCATCGCAGCGGTGTTGGATTATGTGACCCGGATCATTACTGACATACCTGGTGTAGTAGGTTCCCATTCCCGCGTTTTGCGAAACCTCAAGATATCCTCGGGGGGTGAATACCTCGCCCCCTCGGAAAAAATTGACCCTGCTAATGTTTCCCTCGAGATTGATATAGCCCTGACCCTTGATTCACAATCTAACTTTGGTGAGGTAGCTCTCACTGTCCAGAGAAAAGTTTTTCATATGGTGCGTGAAGAACTTGCTCTTCCCGTGGAAAAAGTGAATGTCGAAATCGGGCGAATTGATTGGTCGGCGGAAAAAAATGAAAGGAGGCGGTGAATCATGTACAATCCTGAAGGTTTGTGTCAGGTGTGCCGGTATTGTGATGCGGAAATGAAAAAGGAGGGGATTTTTCGATGTTTGTTGGGGGAGAAGAAAGAACGGACTCAGCCGGTTGACCGTTGTGATTACTTCTTTCCCGATCACCTTGCATACCGGGAGAATACTCGAACCTGTTCGTGATCAGCGGTGGGTGACAACAATATACGGGGTTTCAGGCTTCAGGGATTTCAGCCCCGCAAAGGCCAGGGGCAGCATTTCCTTGTTAACCGTGGGGTTTTACACACCGTTGTGCGGGAAGCACATCTTGATCCTCATGACGTAGTGATTGAAGTGGGCACTGGTCCGGCGAATCTTACAGAAGCCCTGGCTCGTCAAGCCGGTCATGTTTTCACCTTCGAAACCGACCGCAGATTATGTGCCTTCGCGTCTCAAAGATTACAGATATATCCCAACGTCACCTTGCTCGAGAAAGATTTTCTCGCTGTCAATCTTGCAGAGCTGTTAATACCGTTTTCTTCTTATACCCTCAAGGCAGTGGCAAACCTTCCCTATACCATTTCTTCATCCGTTCTCTTCACCTTTCTGGATAGTGCACTGCCATGGAAATGCCTCATTTTCATGGTGCAAAAAGAATTCGGTGTCCGGCTGTGTACCCCTCCGGGGAAAAGGGAATGTAGCCCTTTATCTGTAGCTGCCCATTTGGTTGCCAGGGTTGAAAAAGTCACCGAAGTTTCTCGAGGGTCTTTTCATCCTCCTCCTCAAGTTGATTCGATGGTGGTAAAACTCACTCCACGTTTGGAGCGGCCTGACCGGGAAACATATATGCGGACCATGAAACTCGTGCGGGTGGCATTTCAACAAAGACGTAAAAAATTGTCTCGGACACTGGCAAAAGTTTTTGGGTACAAACAGCCTCTTGCCGATTATCTCAACAACATGGGACTGGAGGAGGGTGTCCGGCCTGAAAACCTTACCAGGGAAGAGTGGATTGCCCTGGAAAAGTATTATACAAAGGCAGCTACTCAGGAGTCAGGAGTCGGCATTCAGCATAAAAGAAAAAGCAACAACAATTGAACGTATAACTGTAACTTTCGTTCAAATTTCTGCTGCACGCTACAAAAAACCTTGCAAGAACGTTCAAAATGGATATTATTGGTCCAACCAGTTGAGCTGAGGCGGTGTGTACTTGGGTAATGATATACGCGTAAAAAGGGAATTGCAGCAAATATAGTTTTTGGTTGCTTTTATGGAAAATATTATGTATAATATTGGTAAATAGATTTTCCGCAGGATGATGAGGGTTGGCGGTTCAAAACGTTACACAAATCAAGGACTATATGAGCTTAATAATCGGCAGGGAAGTTGTCATTGAAGTCAACAAGGGAAGAAAGAAAACGGTGGTAAGAAAAGGTGTTATCGAGGAAACTTACCCCTTTTTCTTTACCTTGCGGATGGACGTTGACGGTTCCTGTCAGCGAGTGTCCTTCAACTACGTCGATATACTTACCAAAACCATAGAACTGGAAGTGTGTAGCTGAAGGCCGCATATCTTCAACCTTTGAGGGTAGAGGCGGGTCCTCCCCGACTTCCTTCATACACCCCCTTAAGGCCGTTGCCGTGCCGGGTACAATAGCGTCCATGAAGAAACACGTAACCTGTTCCTTCAATGTCGATATACAGGAAGCAAGGAACATCCAGGAAAAATTACAATCTCAGCTGTTGTTCCGATGTCCCTTACGGAAAGAAAGTGTAGAACGGATAGCAGGAGTTGATGTTTCCTACGATGCAGAAGGTTTTGCAAGAGCAGGAGTGGTGATTCTGTCCTATCCGGCCCTCCAGGTAATTGAAGTTGTTACAGGCCGGGTTCGCCCCGTTTTTCCTTACGTACCCGGTTTTCTCACTTTTCGTGAGGGCCCTGCTATCGAGGAAGCTTTTTCACGGATACGTGTATCACCTCATATAATCTTCTTTGACGGACAAGGCTATGCACATCCGCGTTTCTTCGGTATTGCTTCTCATTTGGGAGTTCTCTATGGTGTGCCAACAGTTGGAGTAGCCAAGAAAAAACTTGTTGGGGAGGGATGTTTCCCTCGAGACGAACGGGGTGCATACTCATGGCTTATCTACCGCGGAAAAAGAGTGGGAGCTGTCTTGAGAACCCGTACAGGTGTCAAGCCTGTCTTTGTTTCTCCCGGTCATTGTATGGGTGTGTTGCAAGCTGTACATTGGACCATGCGAGTGACGGGAAAGTACCGTGTTCCCGAACCTACCCGCCTGGCGCACATATATTCGCGCAACACGGTATCGGAATTGTAAAGGAAGGACGAGTATTTGAAAACCAGAAATCTCCTGGAAAGGACAGCTTTTTCAAGTTACACGGGTAGGTGAACTCATCGGCCTGGTTGCTCCTCTGTAAATGCCGTGAGGAGTAAGGAGTGAGGGGTGAGGAGTAAAAAGCTCACTTCTCCCTCTCACGTCTTTAAATTGACACCCATCATCATATTCTCTATAATGAAGGAGCTTTTTTCCAGGTGTTGGGGCGTGGCCAAGCGGTAAGGCAAGGGACTTTGGATCCCTGACTCGGAGGTTCGAATCCTCCCGCCCCAGCCATAACTGAACCGGTACATGCTTGTGTCGTCTCCATCGTCACCCACAGGGGGTGGGCGTGCAAAACGCGACTTTCCGGGTCGCGTTTTTTTGTGAAACAATATTCTGAACTGAATGACTGTTACACACTTTCTCGATGATAGAAAAGCTCGATGGTGAGACAGGTATTTTCATCGAGACGTCCACACTCCAATACATTTGCGGTGACAACATGAGGAAGAATACAGTGGAGGTGGAGGTTACTCTCTATGAATGGCGCTGTATGGGATTTTTGTATTCTTGCCGCAGGGCAAGGAAAGAGAATGGAGTCCAGTATTCCGAAGGGGATGCTCCCTGCCCTGGGAAGACCTTTGTTGCAATACCTGCTGGATGCACCGAACCCCAATGTGTATCGGCATACCGTGGTGGTGGTTTCTCCCGACACTCAGGAAGCAGTGGCATCTGTCGCTCCTGGTGCACAAGTTGTTGTGCAGGAACACCGAAGAGGGACCGCCGATGCTCTGAAGAGCGCACTTCCAGCCCTTACCCTGACGGACGGAAATATTCTGGTGATCTATGGTGATATGCCGCTTATAACGGAAGAGACATTGCAGCACTTCACCTCTTTTTTTACACAAGAAGCGGCACAGATGGCCTTATTGTGTGCTCATGCTCCCTTTCTGAGCGGTTACGGCCGTATATTTCGTGATGACAAAGGCCGGGTCATGCGGGTGGTGGAAGAGAGAGATTGTTCACCCCAGGAACTTGAAATCACCGAGATGAACCTGGGTGTGTACGCATTCCGCTGCAATATTCTGGAAGAAATATTGGAAAATTTGGATGACAACAACGCACAGGGTGAATTTTATCTTACTGAGACGGTAGATATGTGCAGGAAACATGGCTATACAGTGGCGGCTCTCCCGGTACCTTGGTCTGAAGAATTCCTGGGAGTGAATACGCCGGGAGACTATTCCCGTGTGTTGTCTGTTTTGCGGGAACGCAAGGCTGCACTGCTTTTCGACCGTGGTGTGAAAATAATCGATCCGGCTTCGACCTATGTGGACTGGGAAGCTACTATCGAAAAGGATGTATGGCTCTATCCCGGAACAATTATAGAAGGAAAAAGCACAATCGGGCGGGGAAGTCATGTGGGTCCCTACTCCCATGTATATGAGAGCCGGGTGGGTGAAAGGTGCCGGGTAAAATTCAGTGTAGTGGAAGGGGCAGTGGTGGAAGAGGGGGTCACGGTTGGGCCTTTCTCTCACCTTCGTGCCGGTAGCCACCTGATGCAAGGGGTTCGGGTGGGAAATTTTGTGGAAACGAAAGAAGCGACACTTGACAGTGGAACCAAAGCTTTACACCTGGCATACCTTGGAGATGCCACGATAGGCAAAAACGTGAATATCGGTGCAGGGGCAATCACCTGTAATTACGACGGAGTGCGGAAGCATCACACCATCATCGGGGACGGAGCGTTTATCGGTACTCATAATGCATTGGTTGCGCCGGTACGGGTGGGAAAGGGCGCATATACTGCCGCCGGTTCAACAATAACCCGTGATGTGCCGCCTTATTCTCTCGGAGTGGGCCGCAGCCGGCAGGCGAACAAAGAAGGATGGGTGAAAAAAAAGAGCGCGGGGGATACGAAATAAATGTTTTGCTACAGTGAAATCTCTCAGCACTTGAAAGTCTTCAGCGGTAACGCGAATCAGCGTTTAGCCCAGGAGATCTGCTGGTATCTTGATCTTCCTTTGGGGAGGGCGGATGTTGGGCGTTTTGCCAACCAGGAAATCAGGGTGCAGGTGGAGGAAAGCGTGCGCGGGGCGGATGTGTTCATTGTTCAACCTACTTCTCCACCCGCCAACGACAACCTGATGGAACTCTTGATCATGATAGACGCCATGCATCGAGCATCGGTAAAGCGTATTACAGCAGTGATTCCCTTTTACGGGTATGCCAAGCAAGACCGGAAGACGAAGGGGAGGGAACCTATATCGGCAAAACTGGTGGCAAATCTTTTGAGCACTGCTGGTGTGGACCGGGTGCTGACAATGGATCTCCATGCCGGGCAGATACAGGGATTCTTCGATATCCCGGTTGACAACCTTGCCGCACAATCCCTTCTGGCCCGCTATTTCTTTTCCAGAAAACTTACTGACGCGGTGGTGGTCAGTCCCGATGTTGGGGGGACCGCGCGGGCCCGTAGTTTTGCCAGTTATTTGGGGGTGGATCTTGCAGTTATCGATAAGCACCGCCCCACCTATGCTGAAGTAACGGTGATGGGGGTTATTGGAAACGTGGAAGAGAAAATCGCTATTTTGGTTGACGACCTTATTGATACGGCGGGAACCTTGGTTGAAGGAGCTACCGCCCTGCAGGAGAGTGGAGCCAAAGAGGTGTACGCGTGTTCAACCCATCCTGTTTTCAGTGAGCCGGCTCTGGAGCGGATAGAAAAATCCTGTCTCAAGGAGGTAGTGGTAACGAATACCATTTCTCTTGACCAGGAGAAGCTGAACCAGCAAGCTGGAGACCGGGTGAAAGTACTTTCAGTTGCTCCCATATTTGCCGAGGCGATCAAGAGAATCCACGGAGAACTCTCCGTGAGCGAACTTTTCATTTGAACAATTGGAGGAATAAGCATGAATGAACAGACAAAAACGAGCATACTTTTGGAGTCCCGGGAAGAGAAAGGAAAAAAGAACGCCCGCCAGCTCCGGCGTGAGGGCTGGACACCAGGAGTGTTCTACACGCAAGAAAGCTTGCGTGAAGGTGCCCTCCCGGTTAAGATACGCACTTCTGAAATGATTCGGGTACTGGCGGTACCCGGTGTGACACATCACCTCTTACAACTCGATACCCCACTGGGAATACGACAGGGAATCATCAAGAGCATTCAGAAAAATCCCTGCAAAGAAGAAATCTGGCATATTGATTTTTATGGGGTACAAGCCGATCAGAAGATAATCCTTACCGTGCCCATACATTTCGTAGGTGAAGCAATGGGTGTAGAACAGGGTGGCGTTATGGAAGTTGTCACTTCCCAGGTAGAAATTGAATGTTTGCCGGATGCTATCCCGGAGGGGATTGAGCTCGAAATCTCTGACTTGGAAATCGGTTCAGCTCGTCATGTCAGCGACCTTGTGGCACCAAAAGGTGTAGAGATCAAAAGTGATCCTGAAGATGTGGTCGTGTTGGTTGCCGCTCAACGGGTCATGGTTGAAGAAGAGGAAGTAGTAGCCGAAGAGGAAGAAGCCGAAGAACCAACCATTGTCGGAGCAGAAGAAGAGGAAGGCGAAGAAGAGGAAAAGTAAGTGTTCATGGTGGTGGGCTTGGGAAACCCCGGCAAGCGTTATCGTTGCACCCGGCATAACGCGGGATTCAGGGTGGTTGACCAGTTGGCCTCTCTTTATAATTGGGGGTGGAAGAAAGGGAAGCGTTACATGTGGACGGAGGGTATGGTGAACGGCCGGCAGGTGGTTCTTTTCAAGCCCTTGACGTACATGAACCTGAGTGGAGAAGCAGTGTCTGACTTTTTGAGGCAGCGCAAGGCTCCCGAGCAGATAGTGGTTGTGCATGATGAAGTTGACCTTCCACCAGGGGCAATGGTCATAAAGAGAGGCGGTGGTATAGCCGGGCATCGTGGGTTGAACTCCCTGGTATTTTTTCTGGAAACGGAGGATTTCTACCGGGTCCGTATAGGCATCGGCCGATCTGCTGAGCGAGAAAGAATGATTGAACATGTCCTTGGTATACCCCGTGGTGAAGAAGCGGAATATATGAAAGAAGCAGAAGATTTGGCTCTCCGTGCAGTGGAAGGCATCATAAAAGAAGGTGCTGATTGTGCCATGAACCGATTCAACCGGCGCAGACCCTCAAAGCCGGAGGGCAAGAGTGCCGGATCTTCTCTTGTCAGAGAAAAGACCTGCGCAAAAGGAATACAGTGCCGAAAAACAACATAGCCCGCATTATTTCGATGATTTTCCAGCCTATGACCGCCGCAGCAATATTGTATGCGGTGATTTCCTGGTATTGTGCAGGCGGAAGAGATGCCATTGTGTATTTCCTGGTTTCCCTTGTCCTTGTAGCCGGTGGTCCTGCTATTCTTATTCTTTCCCTCACTCACTGGAAGGTGATCTCCGATTCCGACCTCACTGACCGACGGGAACGGTCTCTTCCATATTTTATCCTGGTGGGAATGTACCTAGTATCATTTGGATTATACAGTATACTGGAGGCGCCCAGCCCCCTGCTTGGCATTACAGCAAGTTATGTGTTTGTCACTCTCGCTGGAGCGTTGGTATCGTTTTTCTGGAAAATCAGCATGCACCTGGCCGGAATCGCGGGCCCTGTTACCGCCCTGGTTGTTTATGTACATCCTTTGTTTGCCCTGGCATATCTTTTGCTTCTGCCGGTGGGATGGGCACGGCTTTCTTTGCGAAAACATACACTTTTGCAGGTGGTATGTGGGAGCCTGTATTCAGCGGCTGTAACACTTGTGATTACTGTTTTCATATTTTAAATACCCATGAAACATATTGCTCTTTTTACTCCTTTTGATTGGATCAACTCCTTGAGACACCTGGTACAGGAATACCGGTCAATATCATTGGAGAGCATATCTCCCCTTCGTTCCCTGGCTGTCCTGGTGTTTGCCCAGGTGGTGGGCGGCCCCATTTTTTTCCTCACTTCGAGTCCTGATGCTGCCCGCAAGGCGACCCAGCAGATCGAGTGTTTGCGGAGCATTACCGGTATAGAGGGAAAAATACTTTTCACTGACATACAAGGGGAACAGGAAGACCTTATTTTTCAGCGGCGACTCCGTGAGGAAGAACCACTTGTTGTCATTCTCCCAGCCGAAGCTTTGAACCGGGATATAGTTGAACTCTCTTCGTTTGAGAGAAACTCTTTTCTTTTACAGCCGGGAGATGAGCTGGATCGTGAAAGCCTGCTTGAAAAACTAGCGGAAATGGGGTATCAGCACACCGACTTTGTCTGGGAAAAAGGAGATATGGCCGTACGGGGTGAGGTATTGGATTTCTTCCCCCCGCACTATGATCTTCCTGTACGAACCTTTTGGTGGGGGAATACTTTGGAAAAAGTCAAGCTTTTTCAACCGGAGACACAGCGAACGTCAGTTGCCCTGGAACGGTGCATGGTGTTTCCCCGCGACGGTGACTTCCGCCGTGTTCCGCTTGTCTCCCTGTTGAAGCGGAAGGCACAGGCGCTTTTTTGGGACGGAGCATTGGTTGAAAGTCCGCTTTTAGAAGAAAAACTACATATAATGAGCGGCATTACAGCGCGCCCGGAAATACCCCGCCTGAAAGTACCTGGTGAGAGAGCACCGGTTTTCAGGGGCAACACGGGTGAACTGGTTGCATTCCTTAAGGGATCTTTCTATACAAGGGTCATTGTAGCCCTTCCTCCCGAAAAAAGTTCATTGATGTGTGAGCTGTTCAAGGATGAAAATATCCCATTTTCCCGATCACCGGCCTCCTCCGGGGTGGTGGTACTCGATGCGTATCCGGTAGAGGGGTTTGCGTTTCCTGAAATTGGGATGGTCTTCCTTACGGGTCGGGAAATATTCGGAGCCGAAATGACCCGTCCCAGGAAGAAAAGAATTCCTCATCCCCCCCGGGAAGCTCCTTCACAGCTCGAACCAGGAGAGTATGTGGTTCACGATGAACATGGTATCGGTCTCTACCGCGGTCAGCGGGAAATGACCCTTCAGGGAGTACGCCGGGCTTTCCTGACAGTGGAATATGCCTTCGGGGATATGCTGCACGTTCCCGCCGAGAGTGCCCATCTTTTGCAAAAGTATCAGGGTGCCGGGGAAGTGAAACCACGCCTGTCACGGTTGGGAAGGGATGAATGGGCACGGGCCAAAGCCCGGGTCAAGCGGTCGGTGGAAGAAGTAGCCAAGGAGCTGCTTGAGATATATGCACGCCGTCATGTGGGGGAAGGACATGCTTTTTCCCCTGATGAGTCCTGGGCACGCAAGCTTGAACTTTCCTTCCCCTATATAGAGACCCCCGATCAACGGCAGGCTATTGAAGATGTGAAGCGCGACATGGAGCTTTCCCGTCCCATGGACCGTTTGGTGTGCGGCGATGTAGGATACGGGAAGACAGAGGTTGCCCTACGGGCTGCCTTCAAGGCGGTAATGGACGGCAAGCAAGTCGCTGTTTTGGCTCCCACCACCATCTTATCCGAGCAGCATTATGTCACCTTTAAGGAGAGATTGAGAGGTTTCCCCCTCACAACAGCGGTACTCAATCGTTTCAAGGGGCCGGCGGAACAACGTCGCATCCTGGAAGAGGTGCGTGAGGGGAAGATCGATATCATCATCGGTACCCACCGGCTTCTTTCCCGGGATATTGTCTTCCGGGACCTGGGACTTTTAGTAGTTGACGAAGAACAACGTTTCGGAGTACGGCACAAGGAGAGATTGAAAAAAATGAAAAGTACAGTGGACGTGCTCACCCTGAGTGCGACACCTATTCCCCGAACCCTGTACTTATCACTCACCGGTACACGTGATATCAGTGTTATCGAAACACCTCCGGAAGGCAGACGTCCGGTGCATACCATGGTGCTTCTCCACCGAGCGGAAACTATTCGCGAAGCAATTGAGTTCGAGCTTGCAAGAGGCGGACAGGTGTTTTATGTCTGTCCGCGTATTCGTAACCTTTTCAAGGCTCGGGAAGAACTTCTCTCCATTGTACCGGGAGTGAACCTGGCCATAGCTCATGGACAATTGTCCGGGCCGGAACTCGAGGGAGTGATGGAGAACTTCTACCGTGGAGATATCAAGGTGTTGCTATGTACAACCATCATTGAAATCGGTTTGGATATTCCCAATGCCAACACGCTCATTGTGGATCCGGCAACCATGTTCGGGTTGGCGCAGCTTTACCAGCTGCGGGGTAGAATTGGCCGTTTCGACAGGGAAGCTTTTGCCTATTTCCTCCATTCTCGCCGTATGACGGATGAGTCAAGGGAACGCTTGGAGGCCATCATGGAGTTCAGTGAACTGGGATCCGGATTGAAGCTGGCTATGCGGGATTTAGAGATACGGGGAGCAGGTAATATCCTGGGGGCGGAGCAGCACGGCCAAATCCAGGAAGTGGGTTTTTCCCTCTATACACGGATGCTGGAGCAAGAAATTGCACGCCTCAAGGGAGAGGATACTCCATCACCCGCGGCTGTGGGTGTTTCGCTCCGTGAAGACGCTTATATTCCCGGGAGTTATATGGAAAATGAGGGTGAAAGATTCCGCTATTATCAGCGTTTGTTACACATTACTGAGGTTGAGGAAATTGACCGTCTCCGGGATGAATGGGAAGACCGGTTGGGCAAGGTACCGCCTGAAATGGAGAACTTGCTCAAAATTGCAAAGCTTCGGTGGTATGGTAAAATATGCCAGGTTGAAAGCTTGGAGGAGCGGAGTGAACGGATATTTATCATTGCTCCACTGAATGTTTTGGTCACCCTGAGCGAAAGGTTTGCTTCAAAAAGTATCAAAGGGACTCTTTCACAACTGGGGGGAAGAGTGGCACTGAAATTACCTCTTATGGGGATTGAACTGTTGCTCAGGATTTTTCAGGAAGCAGCGTGGAATCACATGCAAGGAGTAACTGGTTGAGGTGTTCTGAGGTATGCTTGTGACACCGGATAGGATACGATGATGCAGAACGAAAAAGACGCTTCTACCTTGTTTCAGCAACTTTTAGATATTCTGGATACCCTGCGGGGAGATGATGGATGTCCGTGGGACCGCCAGCAAACGCGTGAGAGCTTAAAGCCATTGATGCTCGAAGAGCTATATGAAGCCTTTGAAGCTATTGATGCAAAAAACGAGGAAGCTCTCAAAGAAGAATTAGGAGACATGCTCCTCCACATTGCATTTCATGCGCGTATCGGCAAAGAAAAAGGAACGTTTACCATGGCCGATGTGTTGACTCTCGTTGTGGCCAAGATGAAAAACCGTCACCCGCATGTATTTGGCACAAGCCAGGTAGAGGGGGTGGGAGAAGTCCTCACGAATTGGGAAAAGATCAAGGAAGAAGAGAAAAAGGAAAAGCGTGAAGGGATGCTTTCCTCTCTTCCCCGGCATTTACCCGCTCTCTTGCTTGCGCATGCTATCCAGAGCAGGGTGGCCCGGGTAGGTTTCGATTGGGAAGAGCCCTCTGGTGTCATGGACAAGGTGACAGAAGAAATGGATGAATTCAACAGGTCATGGAGAGAAGGAGATCGGGAGCGGATGGAACGTGAATGGGGTGACTGTGTCTTTACACTGGTCAACCTTGCCCGCCATCTGGATATACAGCCTGAAGATGCACTGCGTAAGACATGTCGACGTTTTTCAAAGCGGTTTTCCCTGATGGAAAAATGGATGAAGGAACAAGGGAAAGAGCTTTCAGGTGTACCATTAGAGGAGTTGGATGCATTATGGGAGGAAGCCAAGCACACGTTGGCGAAAGACGGGAACCAGGGGTCGAGCTGAACCGGCTCTTGGAAAGAATACAGGTATTGTTACCCCTTATCCGGGGCTGGAACCCTGACGTACTGGTAGCGGTCAATTCCGACGGACTTGTGCTGGCGGGTATTTTAAACCAATACCTGGAGCGGGAGGTCCGTTTCCTTTTGGTAACGGACAAGGATAATGTGCCGGCAGTGGTGAAGGATACATGCGGCCGTCTGGGAAAAAAACGGGTATTGCTGGTGGCGGGCCGTTTTTCGTCAGAGCCTGTTCGTGACCTGGTTGAAGAAAGGATCCGCCTCAAACAGCCGCTTTCCATGGTACGTATGGTTGGGGTAGGAAAGGGAGTGGAATATTCATGTTTTCCAGAATTCCCCCCCCACACCCTTTTGCCTTGGGAATACAATGAGGTTGGATAAGTTCCTCAAGATTTCAGGTCTCATCAAGCGCCGTACTCTTTCCCAGGAAGCATGTAGATGCGGAAGGATTGTGGTGAATGGAAGAGTTGCAAAGCCGGCGCAAGCTGTCCGGGTTGGAGATGTGATTACTCTTGTTTCTCCTGTATGGACAAAGCGAGTGGAGGTACTCGCAGTTCCCGAAGGAACTTCGCGGAAAGAACCATTCAGGATCATAGATGAAGAGAGAACCGGCTTCAGGGCCGTGAGGCATAAGGAGTGAGTCGTGAGTCGAATAAAAATTGTTTTTCCTGCGCAAGAAGTTGAAATCGAAATAGAACTCCTCGATAGTTTGCTGTCTGATCGGATTCTCGATATAATTCCATATGAAAGTACTGTCAATACGTGGGGTGAGGAGATATATTTCAATATCCCTCTGCACGTACCCATCGAGCGTGGGCAGGAAGTTGTTTCTCCAGGTGATGTAGCCTACTGGCCTGATGGTGCCTGTTTGTGCCTGTTTTTCGGTCCCACGCCAGCCAGTAGAGCACCCGGTGAGATCCGTCCAGCAAGCCCTGTTGAGGTAGTAGGTAAGATTGACGGAGACCTTGGGCTCTTGAAAAGTATCCCGGTTGATGCACCGGTCAAGATCACTGTACCTGACTCTGAACAAGGAGGTTGATTCCAGTTGAGTACTATTTTTGATGTAAAGGCTCGTGAAATCCTTGATTCACGGGGTAATCCCACTGTAGAGGTAGATGTTACCCTGGCTTCAGGTGCGTTTGGCCGCGCGGCTGTTCCTTCCGGTGCCTCTACCGGAACGTATGAAGCGGTAGAGTTACGTGATGGGGACAAGTCGAGATACCTGGGCAAAGGAGTAACCAAGGCGGTAGGGAATGTGAATGAAATAATTGCTCCCGAGATTATTGGCCTTGACTCTCTGGACCAGCCCCAGATTGATCATACCCTGCTCGACCTCGATGGCACCTTAAACAAGGGGAAGCTCGGGGCCAACGCTATCCTTGGTGTGTCATTAGCTGTGGCCAAGGCGGCAGCTGATTACTGTGATATACCGCTCTTTCGTTATATCGGCGGAGCTGCTGCCAGGGAGTTGCCGGTTCCCCAGATGAACATTCTCAATGGCGGTAAGCATGCCGATAGCGGAGTGGATATTCAGGAATTCATGATTGCACCATCTGGTGCGAAGTCTTTTTCCCAGGCTTTGCGCATGGGGTCTGAAGTCTTTCACCAATTAGCGAAAGTACTGAAGCGCCGGGGGTACTCGGTGTCGGTGGGAGAGGAGGGCGGTTTTGCACCGAATTTACGTTCAACCGAAGAAGCACTCGACGTAATCATTGAGGCTGTTCAGCTTGCAGGGTACGAAGCCGGGGGAGATATATTTCTGGCTTTGGACTCGGCTGCCACAGAGCTCTATAAAGATGAATCTTACTTTTTCGAACGGGAAGGGACTCGAAGGAATATAGACGAGATGGTAGAATTTTATCAGAAACTCGTGGAAAAGTATCCCATTATCTCGCTGGAAGATGCCCTGGCTGAAGAGGACTGGGAAGGGTGGAAACGCCTGACTTTCGCATTAGGCGAAAAGGTACAGTTGGTAGGTGATGACTTGTTTGTGACCAATCCGGAACGCCTGCAGAAGGGGATTGAGGAACATTGCTGTAACTCGATTCTCATCAAGTTGAACCAGATTGGATCTCTCACCGAGACTCTGGACACTATTGAGATAGCCAAGAGGGCAGGGTACACCTCGGTTATTTCTCATCGTTCCGGGGAAACCGAAGATGCCACTATCGCGGATCTTTCGGTTGCTACCAATGCGGGTCAGATAAAGACAGGTTCATTATGCCGTTCGGAAAGAACAGCCAAGTACAACCAGCTTCTACGAATTGAGGAAGAACTGGGTGATGCTTCTGTATACCGGGGAAAAGAGGTCTTTAAGGTCCAGGGTTATTAAGCTGCCTTGGTGGAAAATACTACCTGCATGTATTTTTGCAGCCGTTTTGTTTGCCTGGAGTATAGGTTTCACTGAGAAGCTTGTGGAGTATTACCGCTTGACCGAAGAATACCAGGCGGTTGAAATGCGTGAAGAAGTTTTGAGAGAAGAGATCACACGCCTCCGCGAGCAGAAGCAATACCTCCAGGAAGATTGGTATATTGAAAGGCTTGCCCGGGAAAGGTTGAACCTCGTGAAACCCGGGGAAGTGGTTATCAGGTTTGTTGACCCTGACTGATCTGAAGGTTGGTCAGGAAGTTTTTATTTTTTTTGTTTGTCAGAGTAAGGTACCCGTGAAAAAAAAGGGAAAGGAGGAATCATCGCAAGTTCCATGATTGAAGTCGATAATGTTGTGGAAGGCACCGTGATCGGAATCACCAAGTTCGGAGCTTTTGTTGAGCTTGAGGAAGGAAAAAAAGGCCTGGTTCATATATCCGAGATTTCAAACCAGTTCGTGAAGGATGTCAATGATTTCCTGAAGCTCAACGACAGGGTAAAAGTCAAAGTCATGAAAATAACCCCCGACGGGAAGATTGACCTCTCCATGAAAAGGGTCAACGAGGACGAGGAGTACCTTGAAAAACTTGCCCGTAGCAAAACCAACCTTGAACAAAAGATGAGCAAGTTTATGAAACAAAGCCAGGAAAAACTCACCGACCTCAAACGGCATCGTGAGCAGCGCCGCCGTCGTTAAGCCAAGCGAGCGGGAGGGGGCAAACAGCCCCCGTCCTCTCACTGGTTTTGATGAACCTTATTGCATCAACCTTTCCAGTCTCTCTTCTTCATTCATAACTTTTCCTTCTTCGTCCACTACCCGGAGAACACCCTCGCGCAAGCGTGTGGCAACCCTTCCCCGGGCAGCTGGATTTCCCGCTAAATGGGGAGCGTCGAAAATGCCTTTCTTTGCTGCCCGGGCCAGTATTGCCGGAGAAGTCCAGGGTTCTTTACAGGAAGGATCAAGAGCAGAGATTGCTTCCAGGAGCAACAGGGCTTCCCTTTTTATTCTTTCTTTATGTTCCAGAATAAAAGGATCCTGGTCAATTTGCGGTACGTCGAAAAGAAGATCGTTCAAAACACCTTGTACAATGCGGGCACTTTCGATTACCTCCATGGAGCAGGCAATGTGGTCGGCTTCGCAAAATCCTACTATGTGAATAATCTCTGGTTTCAGGTACAATCCCAGGGCGGTTGAGGCAGCCAACTGGCCCTTTGCAATGTCGAGGTCGGAAGAAAAATGCGAAAGTCCCGCCCGGATTTGGGTGAAAATGGTGAAACCAGGGTCGGAAAGGGTTTCAATGAGCTCCTTTTTGGCCAGCATTTTGGCAAGATCAGCCCGTGCAGAAATACCCGGTGGTGTATTGAACATATACTGGGCAATATACTGTGCAGCACCTAAAACCTTTGCGTTGTATGCTCCCAGGAAGAAAGAAGCCACTGCCACGCTGTCAGGTGCATCCCGTAAGCTCCACTGGTGTGCTTCGTTGACTTCGAGTGGGATACCCAGGTCGATATACGTTTTCATAGCTTCACGGTTTTCCTCTATAGCCTGTTCGAGAGACCTGTGAGAGCGTCCGTCCAATTCGCTGTACCAGAAAAGCGGTACCACTCCCCAGGCTACCTCGATTGTCTCTTTGAGGAGAAGTGCCCATTCTTTGAGGTGATTGGTGCCGCTGTAACAACGCAATAACGGATAGTTCCCACGGCGGGATGCAGCGTAGATGCGCAAGAGGTCCTCTCGTGTGCGCAACGGAACTCCTCCTGCACCGCTTTCATCACGGCGCATCTTTGCGGGTTCAAAGAAAAATTCCTGGGCATTCTGGTCCGGTCCCAGGGATATGATATCGACGGCTTTTTCTTCACTGATCCGTTCCACTCCACGTATTGTTTCTTCCACTGAAGGGACACCAAAGTGGTGACGGAAGAGAGGAAAGGGGCTCTTGGCGGCGATTCGTTCGGCAAGGGTGGGCGGATATTTTTCTTCAATGGGGAGGTCTTTTCTTTGCTCTGTCAGGCTGCCCACGATATCATCGAACGGTTCACCTCCGGTGAAAATGATGTCGAAACACCCTATACTCTCTGCGATCCTCCGTAAGGCGGGGGTGCAACTGAGAATGAGTGTGAATGTTCCCAAAAGGTGTTTGTGCCGCAACGCTTCGTTGAGTTCATTGAATACGTGCGTTGCGGCATCTTCGCTCAGTCTGTACCCTACAATGACCCGGCTGGGGCCATGTTCTTCAACAGCGGCAACAATTATATTCACCGGTACCGAGGGGCCGAGAAAAACAGAGCGGTAGCCGTGCTGTTCTGCGAGAGATAGGAAGCGGTAAATACCTACCACGTGTACGTCGTTACCCAGGGATGCTCCAACGATCACTTTCCCTTTCATGTGGCAACCTCCTCTTCTTTTTCCACTACCACCAGCTCGCGTATTTCCTTGACGCTGAGGTTGGAGACCCCCAGTTTTTCTACAGTGCGCCCTTCCCGCCAGTAATCGCGTTCATGGATGATACAGGCAAGGTTGATGATATTGTCGGTGATAGGGGTAGGGACACCGAGCATTTTTCCAAAAGAGGAAATAGGTACCAGGCTCATGGGAACATCTTCGGTAATATAGCGGGTATAGACGGTGGAAGGAGCCCGAATACCCCGGTATCCAGGATTATTCTGAACGGCCTCGTAGAGGTTGCGTCCATGGGCGTCATAGGCTGAATACAGCCACTCCCGGGCAGTTATTGCCCTGACACCCAGGGCTTCAGCCACTTGTACCCTCTCTTTGTCAACCTCAGCTAAAATGAGTGACGTTGCCGGAGTGATACCATCGATATAGTAGTCGAACTCGCCATGGGTGCTTTCGATGCGCGCCGCATTCAGGATGGTCAGGGTGGGGTGAAAGATGGCCCCGATATTATTGAAGCTTGTTTTCAAGACGTTATCTTCGGGAACAAACTGGGGCAAAGCCTTTCGTAAGGCCTGCACAACTTCAACCGTTTTGTAAGCGGGAATAGCCGCAACCGGAATAGAGTTTTTCACCCGGAATATCTTCACCTGGGCAGGACCGGTGACCCGGCTTGCAAAGAGAAAAGTTTGTGCCTCGGCTATGATGAGCTGGGCTTTCACTTCTCTTTCCCTCAATATTTGGCGAACTTCCAGTGCCCCACCGGTGCGGCCGGGATTGAGTACCACGATTTGTCCATCGCTCACATGAGGAGCAAGGGATTCCACCATAGCGGCATGTCCGGTCGCCGGTACCACCACCATGATTACGTGCACACCCCGCAGGGCTTCTTCCATGTTGTCAGTGACTTTACTTAACTGGGCGAAGCCGTGGACTTCCCCTTCCACCTGGACCCCTCCCATGAGCTTCACCGAGTTGATGCGCTCCAAGGTCCGGTTATACAGGTTTACTTTAAAACCCTTCAGGGCCAGGTAGCCTGCCAGTGCCTGCCCGCCGTGGCCGGCTCCCAAAATGGCATATGCAGAGTTGGTATTCACGCAAAATCACCTATCCTTTCTTTGGCAACTTCCAGGAGACGAGCGATCATTCCCTTGTAATCCATGCCGGTTGCTTCGTACATTTGGGGAAAGGCACTGTGCCTGTAATACAGAAGGGGGAGGGAGTTTATCTCAAAAAAGAAGGGGATATTCTCCTTTTGATCCAAAATAAGGTGGAAAGAAGCATAGTCACGCATGTTCAATTCATTGAACAACCGTGCAGCCATGCCCTCGAGCATGATCTGTTGATCTTCCTGAAGGGGGGCCGGACAGGTAGCTCCGTCCAGGTAACTTTGCAGGATCATGGTTTCTTCGTCGTGTTTCACTTCGAGAATGGGAAGGACTGTGAGATTATCACCATTACCAATAATGCCTATCACCATTTCCCGTCCGTGGAGATATTTTTCTACTAGAACCTTTTCGTGGGTTTCACTGAAGGTCAGATCAAGTTTTTCTATAAGTTCATCCTGGTTGTTGACTATGCAATTCATCGCGATAGGTGAGAAATGTGTACGGAAGCGGGGTTTGACAATGAGGGGGTAATCTAAGCTTTCAGGGAGTTCGATTCCCGGATACCAGACAAAGGAAGATGGACAGGGGATTCCTATCCCGCGCAGCGATAGCTTGATAAGGGAACGGTCAAGGCACAATGAATGTACGGTCGCATTGGAGCCGAGATATGGAACGCGCAGTGCATCGAGCAGGGAAGGGAGAAACGCCTGATCATAAATTTCCGACGCCCGCACCGCAAGGTTGAAGACGAGATCGACATCCCGCCTGGGCAGGGATTCCACGAATTCCTGTAAAGGTTTATCCATGTTCAGTCTTTCCACGGAAAAATCTTTTTCGCGCAGTACTTCTTCGATGAGGTGGAGGCTTTTACCTTTCATATTTTGCCGGGATTGATAAAAAACTTCTTCTCGCTCCTCAAAGATTTTCTGGCTGTATGCTACCCAAATATTCCGAATAATTGCGACCACCGCCTTTGCAAGGTTGTACCCTTCCCCTTCTTTCCCGCCATCCCCTTTTTCCTGCAAAACGCAGAAAGAGTACAAGAGGAGCAGAGGGGTCCGTGGTGGTGGGGGATAAAAGGAAGTGGGGTTACACCGGCCGGACCGGTGAAGGTTTTTTAATGACGGTTTCCCGAACACACGTTCTGTTCATCACAGGACCTCCGTACGCAGATCACAATTCATAAGCGGAGACCGAAACCGGCTCACAACCGGATTGTATTTCCATGATGAATACCATCCGGTGCAAGCAGCGATTCACTATAGCACAAAAAGGTTGTGTAAGGCAAGCCCAGTGCTTATCGCCGAATTGACTTAGTCCATGTCTTAGTTTAATATAAGAAAATTTCCAGAGGATGACACCGGATGCAAAAAGAAGATATTCAATTTATGGAGCTTGCCCTCAAGGAGGCCGAACGTGCCTTCCGGGAAGACGAAGTACCGGTTGGAGCAGTGGTTGTAATGAACGGGAAGGTGGTGGGGCGGGGCAGAAACCGGCGGGAGCGTTTGAGGCTCGTCACTGCTCATGCAGAACTCGAAGCCATGCAGAAAGCTTCCCGCAAAATCGCCGCTTGGCGATTAGAAAACTGTGACCTCTATGTCACACTTGAGCCCTGTCCCATGTGCGCTGGTGCCATCATCCAGGCCCG